>JBDNJH010000071.1:0-6604 GCA_041687875.1 Flavobacteriales bacterium
AAGCCCCAAGTTACGTTTGAACTTTTTTGGCACTTATGAAAAATAATACATTTGCGGCCATATTTCGGGGTGTAGCTCAGCCAGGGTAGAGTACACGTCTGGGGGGCGTGTGGTCGCTGGTTCGAATCCAGTCACCCCGACATCATTGAGTTCAATCGTATCTAAAAGGAACATGATTGGAACATGAATAACTAAAAAAGGGGCTAAACCATACGATTTAGCCCCTTTTCTATTCAAATAGAGAAAATAGAGTTGATTTGTAACTATTCAGCCAAAATAAAATTCGTAAAAGACTTGGATCTTAAAAATGATTGTCGGATCTTGTGGCTGTTATCGAGAAAGACCAGATCATATTCCACCCTTGAAATGATATGTAGGAGAGGATGAAAGCAAGCCATTATGGAGCTACTTTCATACATGCCACCCATTTCAATGAAAAGAAGTTGCATTTCTGGTCTGTTCTCTGTGCTGTTGCTGTTTTCAGCTGCATTGCAAGCGCAAGACAGAAAAGACCAAGTTTTTTGGGACAGGTTTGATCAAGCACGGCTCTACATTGCCAAGCACAATGCAGGTGGTTCCATCAAGATTCTCGAAGAACTGTATGTCATCGATTCACTCAACCCCAATGTGGGTTACCTGTTAGGTGTGGCCAAAATTATTGTGGGGCAAGAGCCTCAGCGTGCCGCTCGGCTATTTGAAATGGCCGATACACATTTTGACCAACTGTGGGACAACCCCGGAGTAGGGCCACCCGAGCATCTGTTCTACTACATGATTTTGGCCCATTGCCGCAGCGGCCAATGCGACAAGGCAAAGGAAGCCTTGGTGCGGCTGGAAGCTGCCTTTGCCGGAGAAAAGGAGTTTCTGCGCAACGATGAATACTACCTCTTTGATGGCCGCAAATGGGCCAACATGTGCAGCGAGCCCACCATAAAACTGCTCGAAGTGCCTGAAAGGCTTGTGAGGCCAGACCTGCGCATCAGTACGCAGGTACATAAATATTCCACCTTTTCAACGCTCTATGGTGTGCAAGTGGCCGCACTTCTGGAACCACAGATGACCCGCAAGTTTGACGGACTGAAGAACGTGGAGGTCTATGTTGATATGCACGGAGTTTACCGCTATGTAATAGGCAATTTCAATTTCCGCTCGCAGGCGGAAAAGATGCTGCAAGTGGTAAAAGGCGTAGGCTATGCCGATGCCTTTATTGTAAATATTACGGATGAAGAGCGTTATCCGCTCGAAGTGGTGGCATTGGACCAACGTTCGCCCAAAGCGCAGATACGTGGCACAGTCGATTATCGTATTCAACTGGCCGCCTTTAAAGAATCATTGCCTGATGAATCAGCGCAATATTACCTCATGATTGACAGCATTGCGGAAGTATCGGTAGATGATCTCACACTGCTTACTGTTGGTAATTATATCTCCTACGGTGATGCCGTCCTTAGACGTGACGAACTGCGCTTGATGGGCTTTCGCGATGCCTTCATCGTGGCCTTCAACGAAGGGCGCAAGGTTTCCATAGAAGATGCACGACAATACCTCAGAAGAGTGGAGTAGAAGCGAGCCTACCGTTAAAGTTTGGCACAATTGTCGCTAAACGAAACCTTTATTCACTAACAGAGGTATCTTCGTCTCAAATTAAAACACAAAAAGCATGAAAAATTTCGGATTAACACTATTGATGATGTTGTTTATTGGCGTTGGAACTTCCATGGCCCAAGACAAAAAAGCTGCAGCTGATTCTGATGCTGCTGCACCATCAAAAACAGAAAAGGCTGCTGTAAAAGACCATGCTTGCAATCCAGACTTAACAAAAGCCTGTTGTGCTAAGGCTGCTGATGGAAAAGTTACTGGTGATAAAAAAGCTTGTACGGGAGAGGCTAAGGCTGCATGTACTCCAGGATGCGAAAAGAAATGCTGTACTGCTGATGCAGGAAAAGCGAAGAGTGAAGACGCTCATGAAGGGCACAATCACGATTCTCCTAATAAGTAATTTCCTTTTGGGATAATGGAAACGGCCTCGCAATTGCGGGGCCTTTTTTGTTACAGGCAGAGAATACGGATACTTATACCTTTCAGCTTTTTACTCTCTTATTCTTTAATAAACCGTTTTACTACCAGCCCGTTCTCTGTGTTTAGTTCCAAGAAGTAGAGTCCAGACGGGAGGTTTTCAGTTTCAAGGCTAAGTTGGTTTCCATTTTTAATGGTTGCAATAGAAATACGCTGCCCAAGCACATCAAATACCCTTACACCATTCATCTTTCCCACCATCTCCGACCAAATCACTGAAAGAACAGACGAGGTAGGATTAGGAAATAAACGCACTTCATTGGTAAGGTCGCTCACAGATTCTGGTTCCGAATCACCCACAAACACCTTTACGTTATCAATATAAAGGTCGTTGCCTTTCCCGTTCTTACTTTCAAATTTGATGAGGATATTCTCGCCTACAAAGGCAGAGAAGTTTACCGAATCTCTTCTCCAATCTGTTTCTAGCTCGGGTTCGAAGTTGGGCCTGCGTTCTTCCGTGGTGCTCAGGTCGTCTCCGCCCTTGCGGTATACTTCATTGTCGAAATTGGCACCACAGTCGGTAGAAACATAAATGGTGAGTGTATCGCTTGCAGTGGCACTCAACGACCATTTCTGATACGCCACATCAAACACCAGCCATACAGGTTCAGTGGTGTTCGGAACTTGGAGCGTATTGCTTACCAATCCATCCAACTGTGCGTTGCGTGGATTGTAGGTGTAGCACTGCACGGTAGCCGAATAGTTGCTCCAGTTAAGTCCCACGGTAGCAACGGTGTCCCACGTGGTGCTTCCGTCTGGGTTCTGCACAAACCAATCCTGCGGGTCGAATCCTTCTTCAAATCCTTCCGCAAATGGAAGCGATTGCGTTTCTCTTCGGTTAAAAGAGTAGTGCCAGCGGTTGTTGTAGAGGTCATATTCTGCTGATTGCCCCGGAATGGATGTAAGCACATTAAGGCCGAGATTCCCGAATTCTGACGTGGTGATGGCTGGAAGTACCACCGTGGCTGAATTACCAGGCAATAGTGCCCCTGTCCAGCTGAAGTTTTGTGTTCCCTGTCCGTTGATGTTGTAGGAGAAATCAATTGCCGTGATGGTGCTGTCGCCCAAATTGGTTATTACAGTTGTTGGTTCTATGGAGTTGCTGCATGTAAATCCCTGAATGGCAGGGTTTGGTAGCACCTTTAAGGCTAGGTCCCACGCCACAGCATTCGGGTCTACTGGAGTATTGGTTTGTGAAAGGTATTGGAAAGCTGCATACACGTCAATGATGCCTCGTCCATACACATTATCCTCACCCACATCGCCAAGGTCAACTGCTGAGAGATAAAGCGCCCACAGCAGGTCTTCGCCACTCAAATACGGAAAGGCTTCTTTTAGTAACAAAACCGCTCCCGAAACGTGTGGAGCGGCCATGCTGGTTCCTGAAATGGTGTTGAAATCGTTTGTTCCCCACGCAGAACGCACATTTTGTCCGGGTGCCACCACTTCTGGATGAATTTCCAAAGCCGAAACACCACCGCTTGGGCACTGCGTTGGTCCAATGGTAGAGAAGTTGCTAATAGGGTAGGGGAAGCTCACATTTCCGTTGATGCTGCCTACCGAAAAGGTGTTCACCTCAGACGTGTTGATGCGTTGCGGGGCATTCACCGTGGTATTGTTTGGACCCGAGTTTCCACCAGAGAAAACGTTGGCGATTCCTGCTGCCTCAATGGCATTCATCAGATTAACCACAAATCCACCGCATTGCACCGTGTCGGGGTCATCGCGCCAGCGCCAACTATTATTAATCACATCTGGAATATCCTCACTTGTATTAATGTCACCATCTGGATTCAACGCCCATTCAAAGGCATCAATCATATCTGCCAAAGGCGGAAGAGCTTCTACCGTGCTGGTTACAAAATCGTTAGCTATCCAGTAGGAACCGAAAGCCACGCCAATGGTGTCTTGCGTTTCCTCAATCAGCCCAGCCATTGTTCCTAATGTATGCGTACCATGGTCGCTGATGTTACCATTGGGCGTATTGCTGAAATAGCCATACCAGCATTGGTTCATGGGGAAGCGGTGCGCCAGAAACCTATCTGAAAAAGCAGGATGGGTTGGCCAAACGCCTGTATCGTAATCATATACCATGCGGCCTCTGCCTGTGTATCCCAATGCCCACATGGCAGGGGCATTGATGGCGGCCAATCCGGGTTCGATACCCCCTGGGGAACGTTGATGGTTTTCTTCTCCTCTGATAATCGGGTCGTGTGGAATGATGGCGGCATCTTCGAGGTCGATAAGCGCAATACCGTTCATTTCTGACAGTGCTTCAATAGTTGCCGCGTTGGCTTCCAAAATCAGCATGTTTACAACCCAAAAGGAGCGGAGGTTTCGGATACCATCAGGAAATTCTGTTTCGAGTTTCTGTAGAATAGGTTGCTGTGAAAATGTAGCCTGCTGTTGCAATTGGGAAATGACCGTCTTTGGGCGTTCTTCCAGCGATAACCGCTGTTGTTTGAATTCGTGATTTAGTGCATAGCAATCGACATTATCCACAAATTCAACGCGGATGCGAAGGAACGATTGGTTGGATGATTCTACTAAAGCCTGTTCAAGCTTCGCGCTGATTTGCGAATAGCTTTGAAATGAAAATAGGAAGAGTGCCGCAAGCAGCAGGTTGAACACGCGCATATCAAGTAGTTTGATTGTAAATTTACTACATGCACAGAATTTAGTTCAGTACGGAATCGGTATTCAGCTCTTCGCTGTTTTCTTTTTCACTTCGAACAAGTGGCTCACATCTACTTGGTTTGCCAACAGGTCTTCCAAAGTTTGGCGTTTAGTAATGAGGTGCGCCTTGCCGCCTTTTACCAATACTTCGGCAGGTTTTAATCGCGAGTTGTAGTTGCTGCTCATGGCAAATACGTAAGCCCCTGCATTGTGAAAAGCAAGAATGTCGTTCTCGTTTATCTCCGTGATTTTTCGGTCCCACGCAAAGGTGTCTGTTTCACAGATGTAGCCCACAACGGTGTAAATGCGCTCTGGCCCATCTGGGTTGCTAGCATTGGTAATGTGATGATACGAATCGTAAAACATGGGGCGAATGAAGTGATTGAAACCCGTGTCAACACCTGCAAATACAGTTGCTGTGGTCTGCTTTATCACATTTACCTTACACAAAAAGGTACCCGATTCGCTTACAAGGAATTTGCCTGGTTCGAAGGCAAGCTCGAGGTCTTTTCCGTATTCTTTGCAGAACGCTTTGAATCGCGCACTCAGTTTGGCGCCTAGTTCTTCAATATTGGTCGATACATCATTGGGTTTGTAGGCCACCTTAAAGCCACTTCCGAAATCAACATATTCCAACTCCTTAAAGTGGAAAGCAGCTTCGAGCAACAGCTCCGAACCTTGAAGGAAAACGCCTACATCTAGAATATCGCTTCCCGTGTGCATGTGTAGTCCGTTTACATGAATCTTATACGCTTCAATAATACGTGTTAAGTGTCGGGTCTGATGAATTGAGATTCCGAATTTAGAATCGATGTGTCCTACTTGAATCTTGTGGTTTCCACCTGCCAAAATATGAGGGTTCATTCGCACACAAACAGGATAAGAACTGCCATATTCCGCTCCAAATTTCTCCAACATCACCAAGTTGTCGATGTTGATTTTTACGCCCAATTTCACCGCTTCCTGAATCTCTTCAAAGCTCACACCGTTTGGCGTGTAAATGATGCGGTTTGGTGTAAATCCTGCCAAAAGCCCCAATTGAACCTCTCCAATAGAAACGGTGTCTAATCCTGCTCCCAGTGCATTGAAATGTTGCAACACCGCCTGATTGCTCAACGCCTTGCAAGCATACTGAATATTCAACTTTAGCCCATCAAAGGCATTCACCAAACATTTGTATTGGCTTTCCATTTTATCGGCATCATAAACAAAAAGCGGTGTGCCAAATTCCTCGGCTAGTTGTAGAAGTTCTTTAGACTGGAACATTAAATTAGGAATGAATTATTAACAATTGAAAAGTCGATAGTCGATAGTCCATGGACCACTGGCTGCTACTATGGACTGTTGACCATGGACCATGGTCTCTTATTAGCAACTATTTCCCCAGCATCGCTGTTTTTAGGTCGTCATCAGCAGGTTTGCTACCCAACCAAATACCAAAAAGAGCCTTCTTAAAATCCATTCCTTCGATAGTGCCTTGCAGCTTACCATTCTTGTAAGACTCTACTCCTTTTCCAGGTACGTAAACGATATCAAACACGTTTCCTTCTACGATTTCGTCTTTCTTGAATGTGTTGACAAACGCAGCAATCTTGGCTTTCAAAGGCTCTGTTTTGCCACCAGTACTGGCTTCAAAGCCTTCCAAAATGGCTTCGCTCATGTTCTCGCTACTAATCATGCCAGAAGTAATCTGAAGCTTTACGGCCATTGGCTTGTCGGCATTTACAATGGCTGCGGCATCCGAAGATTTCTCGCTCAAATACAATCCGCCTACGTACAATTTGAAGAACACTTTCTTTCTAATTCCGCCTCCGTTTAGGCTAAGATTGGAGTCGCCTGCCTTGATGGTTGC
>JBDNJH010000307.1:0-9016 GCA_041687875.1 Flavobacteriales bacterium
CAATTGGCTGAAAAGGTATGCGAGGGTTTCGGTGTAATTCAATTGGTTACGAATTACGAATAAGACACGAATATACGAACGGCAAGAATCGTCAATTTTTGGAAAGTTGACGAACTCCGACTATTCAAGAATGAAAACGAACGTCATGAAGCCTTTTTGCTGAATGGCGGCATCAGACTTGGCGTTGAATTTTGTGTTGTAGGCCGCTTCGGTGGCTAGCTTTTCCAAGTGACGGTCAGCGGTGGTTGAACCACGAGCACCAGGCGTTGCCTTTACCACTTTGCCATATTTATCTACGATAATCTCCACAACCACTTTTCCTTCCTTTTGTGATGTGTCCACAATCTTTGGAGCACTTACGAGAGAACGGCCACCAAGGTCAAACGAGAAACCATCCCCACTTCCACCCAAACCGTGGGGCGCGCCAGGTGTTCCATTCAAAGAACCCTGATTTCCGCCAGGTTGATTGTTCCCTTCGCCTTTTCCCTTGCCATCCTTGGCCTTGGCGAAAAGGGCATCGCTGGCATCTTTCTTCTCTGCTTGAACTTTCGCTTCTTGCGCCTTACGTTGTTCTTCCTCTGCCTTTTTCTCTGCTTCTTCCTGTTGCTTTTTCTTCTGTTCCTTTTTCAGCGCAATGGCGTCAATCATTTCCTGCGTCACCACTTCTTCCTCCACAACGGGAGTAGAAACTTCTTCCACAACGGTTTCGGTTGGGGTGACTTCCTCTTCCACTTCCTCCAGAATTTCTTCTGATTGAGCTGGATCCATTTCAGAATCACCAAGGCCAGTTTCGGTGTTGCCGAAATTGATCATCATGCCTTCCTCAGGTTTTGGTTGGATGGTGGTAAGCCCCAAAAACAGGAACAACAGCAGAAGCAACGCGTGAATTGTCAGCGTTGTAACGAGGGCTTTGCTCTTATTTTTCTTTTCCTCTGAGGTCATTCTTCAGTCCTTGTCTCTCTATCTCTTATCTCTCTGTTTCTTATCTCTAAACCCCTCACTCTGGCTTTGTGGCCAGCACAATCTTGTATTGATTCTGATAGGCAATGTCCATCACTTTGACCGCATATTCGATAGGCACACCTTTCTCCACACGCAGCACAATCACTTTCTCCTCTGAAGTTGCTAGACGCTGATTGATCATGGATTCCATAAACGCAGGGTCAACTTTATCCTGATCAACGTAATGAACAAGGTTTTTGTCGATGGAAACAGACACCGTTTGCTTCTTCACAGACTTGGACTTGCTGCTTGGCAGCACGAGGTCCAACGCATTGGTGGTGACTAGGGTGGAGGTGAGCATGAAGAATATCAACAACAGGAACACGATGTCTGTCATAGACGACATGTTGAAGTTCGGACTGACCTTATTTCTCGTTTTGAGTCCCATCTTGTTTCAATTATTAATTAAGAATTATGAATTAATAATTCGTTACGCTGGTTCGTGTAGTAGGTCGATGAATTCGGTTGATCGCGCTTCCATCTTAAAAACCACACCCTCAACCTTTGCAACCAGCATGTTGTACCCCAAATAGGCCATGATGCCTACAATAAGACCAGCAACAGTTGTGGTCATGGCGGTGTAGATACCACCAGCCAACATTTCTACGTTTACTTGGCCTCCGGCCATTGCCATTTCGTGGAAAGCGAGAATCATTCCGATAACGGTTCCAAGGAAACCGATCATGGGTGCCGCTCCTGAAATAGTTGCCAACGAAGCGAGGTTCTTTTCCAATTTGTAGGTTTCCAATTTGCCCACATTTTCCACTGCAGCAGAAATATCTCCCAACGGGCGACCGATTCTTGAAATACCTTTCTCAATCATCCGAGAAACAGGGCTATCGGTTCGGAGGCAAAGCGCCTTGGCCGATGATAGGTCGCTTTTGTGAATGGCATCTTTTACCGCGCTCATAAACGCGGCATCTTCTTCTCCAGCCTTGCGGATGGTGAGAAATCGCTCCACGAAAATGTAGATGGCAATGATGGAAAGAATGAGCAGCGACAGCATGATGATATTGCCGCCAATACCGCCAGAGGTCATCAGGTCGATGATTGAAATGGTTGACTCTTCTCCAATTTCTTCGGGCACTAGTGTTTCTTGTGCCATTGCTGTGGTGATGAACATCAGATTCATGCGTGTTTTTTCTTTAGTGTTGAGGTAGTTTACTCCGAATCGAAATTACTATTGATGAATGTGAGGCGAATGCGATTTGGTTTCACTTACAAACACTGAAATGTTAGCTTTAGTATAAAGCCATAAATGAAAAATGCGCCTTTGAAGGGGCGCATTTTTCAAAATTGCAACATAATTGAAGACTGCGCAGCTTTTAGATCAGCTGTGATGCTTGCAGATTGCTGCGTTAGGGGTGGGAGCGGCATCCTTTTTTCCTCCTTCATTGAGCGAAGCGAAAATGAAGGAGGAAAAAAGATACAGCGGACGACCCGACCCCCGATTTTTCTTCGGGGGGAACGCCCTAAAACAAGAACTTCTTTATTAGAGTCCGTGAAGGAGTTCTACCATCAACAGGAAGGTGCCACAACCTGCGGCAAAACCTAAGAATGCCAGCCATGCGATATTTTTGAGATACCACATGAAATCGATACGTTCCATGCCCATGGCAACTACGCCTGCGGCCGAACCGATGATGAGTATGCTGCCTCCCGTACCTGCCGAGAATGCGATGAAGTGCCAGATATGGTTATCCAATGGAAGCTGGAACATGCCCATGCTGGCGGCCACCAACGGAACGTTGTCGATAACGGCTGAACCGAAGCCCATGAGAATGACGAAAATGTCGTCTGGGATGGCTGCACGGACGGTTTCGCCAAGGTGGAAGATCATTCCTACGCTTTCGAGGGCGGCAACGGCCATCAGGATTCCGAGGAAGAAAAGGATGCTCGGCATCTCAATTTTTGCGAGTGATGTATGCACAGGACTATGATGATGTGCAGCCTGCGACATGGTGAACGCACGGTGACTTTTGAGCTCGGCAACCATGCCAACAACGGCCAAGGACAACATCATTCCAATGTATGGAGGAAGGTGAGTAAGCGTCTTGAAAATTGGTACGAACACAATCATTCCCAGTCCGAGAAGCAACATGCCAAGGCTTGCAGGCTTCTCGTCTGCGTCACTCACAGGTGAAGTTAATTGGCCTTTGAATGCTGGCAAAAGTGTTGCGATGAAGGTTGGAATAACCATGCAGATTAAGGATGGAAGGAATAGGAATTCAATCAATTTTCCGGCAGAAACTTTATTGCCAATCCAGAGCATGGTGGTGGTAACATCTCCAATTGGTGACCAGGCACCACCAGCGTTAGCACCGATTACAATGAGACCAGCAAACCAAAGCCGGTCTTCGCGGCTATCGACCAGTTTTTTGAGGATGGTGATAAGCACAATCGTTGCCGTAAGGTTATCAATGATGGCAGAGAGGGTAAAGGCTAATCCGCCCATAATCCAAAGCAGCACTTTCTTCTCTTTTGTTTTTACAAATGACTTGATGGCTCCGAAGCCGTTGAAATGATCGGTAATCTCAACAATGGTCATGGCACCCATGAGGAACACTAGGATTTCGGCTGTTTTGCCCAGATGATGGAGCAGCACTTCATCCATGTGTGAGGCAACAAGACCCAACGCCCCATCGATCTCAAATACGGGAACGTGTGCTAAAGCTATGACTGCCCACAAAAAAGCCATCATGGCAACGGCAGGAATCAGTTTGTCTATTTTGAATGTATGCTCAAGCGTGATGGAAACGTATCCGAGGACAAAAATTACGAGTAGGATGATTTCAAGCATTTAGTTTGTTTTTTGAAGTTTAGGATTTGCCAAAAGTTCTTCCAACGCCAATTGGAAGGCAGTGTTGCTCACGTTTGTAAGCGATGAATTCTTATCGTGCACCTTTTTAAGTGCGTTATATATGGTGCGTGACGTATCGCTGAAAATCGCCTCATCGGTGAGGTCTCTGTCTTCATAACTCATGAGGAATGCAAACACACGTGCCATACCGCAATTGGCAATGAAATCGGGAATCAAACTCAATTGATCATCTGCCTGACTCATGATAGGCCCGTAGAAAATCTCCTTGTCTGCAAAAGGAACATTGGCCCCGCTGGCAATGGTCTTTAATCCTGCATTCACCAAGCGTTGCAATTGATTGGCAGAAACCAATCTGGAAGCCGCTGCTGGAATGAAAACATCTGCTTTTACATCCCAAATGCTGGCGTTCACTTCATCGAAGCTCAACATTCCGTCAATTTCGAGCGTGTTGCCAACCTTATGATTGATGAAGAGGTTCTTTACTTCTTCGAGGCCGTAGCCCGCTTCGTTTATCAGGCCACCGTTCTTGTCGATGATGCCAACAATTTTGGCTCCTGCATGCGCCAATTCCATGGCAGCGGCAGAAGCTACATTGCCCCAACCTTGTACGATGATGCGCTTGCCTTGGAGCGATTCGTTCTTGAATATTGAATAGAAGTGCTTGACCGATTCGCTCACGCCAAAACCAGTAACCATATCGGCTACGCGGTATTTGGTGGGGCCATCCGGACAATAGTTCGGGTCTTCTAGTACCTTGGAAACACCGTTTCTTAATTGCCCAATCTTACGAATCTTCTCGGCATCGGTCGGGTCAAAATGTCCGTGTACGATGCCTTCCTGCGGATGCCAGATGCCGAAACTCTCGGTGATGGGAATCACTTCGTGAATCTCATCCACATTCATATCGCCACCCGTACCGTAATAGTTTTTCAAGAGGGGAGAAACAGCTTTGTACCAGCGTTCCAATACGCCTTTCTTGCGCGGATCTTTTGGGTCAAAATCAATTCCAGATTTGGCACCTCCAATGGCAGGGCCGCTTACCGTGAATTTGATCTCCATGGTCTTTGCAAGCGAAATAACTTCATTCCTGTCAAGACCAACACGCATTCTTGTTCCACCACCTGCCGCACCTCCACGCAGTGAGTTGATCACAACCCAGCCGCGTGCTTCGGTTTCCCGATCGTTCCATTCAAAAACGATTTCGGGAGCTCTCTCTTCGTATTTTTTTAGCAGGTCTTTCAATGCGCGGATACGCTCAAAATTTCCGCGCAAATGTAAAACAAATTCAAAGGGGGGTCTGTGGGAAAATCTATTTTCAAATAGGTTGATGATGGCTGGTTTCTGGGAAGGGATTACATCGATTTTGCCCTCGCCTCAGTTGATTTGGGAGCCATCGCAGATGATTTGGCACGCAGAGACTGAGAATATGGAGACTTTCGAGGGCCTCAGGACAGGCGCGGACGACACGGAAAACACGGATTGACGCTGATTTGACGGATGCTTTGCGGGTTTTTTACGTTAAGACGGGACAACCTTTCATTCCTTTTCAAACGAGTCTAGGAAATCGATATTATCATCATCAAACCCTAGGCATTTGTAGTTTAATCGATGGTAATATTCGGCCTTCTCCTCATCCAATATCTGTGTGTAATAGGCCCACAGGTTGCGATAAACGATTCTCATAGATTTGTTGATGACCTCTCCCGAAAGTTCTACGGCTTTGAGCAGATACGGCACGGCTTCGCTCCAACCGTTGTCTAAATCTAGTTGCAGCACGGCCATGTTATTGAGCGCATTTGGATACGATGGGTCTATTTCCAATGTCTTGCCATACCATTGCATGGCACGATAAGGGTCGTCAAGATTGTGATAGCAATACCCAGCACCATAAGCATAGAGTAGTTCGGGATAATGGCAGTGATTGAATGCCTCGATGTAGGCATCCTTTGCCAACTCCCATTGCTCTTCTGCCATATGACACATGGCCAAACCTTCATACGACTTTGTAACGTAAAGGTCTCTCCGAATTACTTCCTGAAAGGCCTCCTTGGCTTCGGTTATGCGCTCCATCTGCAGCAACACATCTCCCTTCAATTGAAAACCGATATGCTCTATGTCTTCCTGTGCAGACATCAACTGAGCCCAATGCAAGGCTTTGTCAAATTCCTTTTGAAACAGGTAGATGTCCACAAGATTTTCATAAGAATGCTGAAACTCTGGGTCCAAGGCATGCACTTCTATGAACAGTGCCTCGGCTTCCTCCACGTTTCTGCGGTCTTCCCACAGCACCGTTGCTCGGGCCAGTAGCGCATTTGCCTTGTCTTCATTATTGGCGGAGACCTTCAACAGACGGTCGGCCCATTCCAACGCACTGTCGCGCTTCTCGGCCACCATGGTCGAATAATCGACAAGCAAACGCAACAGCTTAATTTCATCTTCGGGGTGTTCGGCCAATGCTTTCTCAAACAGGTCTATCTTCTCCGAAAAGGACATGCTGGCCGGATAACTGAGATAGGGCAATCCTGCGTATTGAGTCATTTCTCCCATGATTGGCTTTTTTATAGAATGAATTTTCCGTTGATTATATCGAAGATAAATAGGGGTTTTGAGATTTGCAACAGTGCGTGCTTTTTGTAGAAGGAAAAAAGAAAAAGGGGAAAAGGAAAAAGGTAGCACGCGGAGGCGGGGAGAAGAGGGAAAAGAGAAAGGAAAAGTGTTGAAGATTTTCAACCAAAAAAGCAACAGTGCCTATCTTCATCAACCAGCTTGGTAAAGGTTTTGATGGAACTTACCACAGGCTGAGAATCATAGGCATGCCACTTTAGGTTGCCACGCATCCAATAAACCTTCCAAGTGTTGGACGATTGAACGTAGGTGGTTTTTGCCACTGCCATCTCCTGAATATGCTTTGGGTCGTTCCAAATGGGGCGAATCTCCACAATGGTCACGCTCTGCCCATCAATGCGGTAACCCATGTCTAGTTGCGGCCTAATGTGCTCGGGCGGTCTGCGTTTATCAAGAAACTGCTCCAAGGCTTCTATTATTTCGAGGGTCTGTTGGGGTGTGAATGCCATGGAACGAAGGTAGGGAAGGGTTGGGGGAGAAGGATTTGAGGGATACTACTGGGTTTAACCACAGACAACACAGAGGAAGGCACTGAGGACGCGGAGAGGAGAAGAAATGTATGATAGTCGATGATTTCGACTAATTTCATTCCGTGAAAACCACTCGAAGCATCAATACTGTTTTAGTAGCCTTGGTTCGGCAACCGTCCGATTGGCATTTAATCCAAAATGGTGGTTATTACCGAATTCCAGTAAGGAGCGCCCCGAGCATGGTAAAGGATGGCGGAATCGAATACTTGGCCTTCTACTTCCCTAAATCGTTTGGAGAACACGCCCATAAAATTGAGTGGTACGGAAAAGTAAATCACTTGCGCATAGTAAGTCGTAAAGAAGCAGTCCCAAACGAACCCAACCATCCGAAGGCCGAAGCGCAATACTATATTATTGGTATTGAGAAGTGCATTCGCTTGGAAGAACCTTTCGAGAGCATTCGTCCTAGACGCCTGCTATTCGTTCCTACCACACAGCAGAAATTCTTCTACCCGCTCATTCGCGAAATCAACCACCTCTTCAACGAAAGTGCTCTCGAAAACCTTCTTTGGGATTCCTTTGTAGCAAAAAATATTCCTGCGGAACGCCAATACTTCTTAGAGATAAAACGAAGAAAGTTCCACCTCGATTTTGCCATATTTTGCAAAGAGAAGAATATCAATATTGAATGCGATGGCGACCAATGGCACAACTCCAAGCCGAACATCGAATCAGACAAGGACAGAAATAATGTCTTAGAGAGTAATGGTTGGGCTGTGCTTCGTTTTACCTACGATATGCTTACAAAGGAACTTCCTCAATGCATCGATAAGATAACTGACACGGTCAATCGATATGGAGGCGCCTTGGCTAACGTTTCCGAACCTCCAAAGTATATTCCGAAGGATTCGGGTAATCAGAATCGATTGTTTGAGTAAAGAGCTATGGCTGCTTTGAGCGCATTAGATTTCTAACGCGTAATGAGAATGGATTTGCTCATATTGTTGTAAAGTCTGTTACTTTGGCCAAATACAAATCTGCCATGAATATTATCGAAGTACTGAGAAAAAACTCCATTGAGTCCATCTTCTCCACGAACACGGTGCAAGGGTGCTGGCCGATTTGGAGTGAAGCGATTAAGGAATTGATTGGTGAGAACCCGAGGGCGGAAGACCTGCTCAACCTTGGCAATCAGCTATCTGCCATCTTCACAAGCACTGGAGGTACTGGTCGCGGACAGGGCGAAGTATCGGCAGGTGGTACGGCTTGGGAATCTCTGGTTGCCTGGTATGTTAATCTCTGCACTGCTGGCACACGTGCGGTTGCCATTAAGAAGATGAGCCTTGTGCCAAGTCCAATTCAGGATGCCATTACGGTCAACTACGGTAACTTCTCGTGTAATACGGAATCTGACATCACCGTCATCATCTTCCCAGACAAACCTATTTTCACAGAGTCGGCTGCAAGCCACGGACTGCTGAATAATCGGGGACAGATAGATTACGCTGCACTCAATCAGGCTGTTGCAGACAGCTTCTCCGATTTCAGTATTGGCATCATCCAGTGCAAAACCAATTGGAACGATAATGCACAGGTGCCCATGCTGTGGGACATGATTTATTCGGCAGGTGGCTTCCGAGGTAGGAACATCACTATCGGTCGAAACTCGTTCAGTATCCAGAAGTGTGCATCATTCACCTATGCCTTCATAACTGTGCCCTCAAATGCGAGGACAACCTACAAATCTAACTCAGTTGCAGTGAAACGTGTGACAAACCTCTCAGGCGGCAACTATTGGGGCAAAGAGACAAAGGAGCATGTGGCCCGCTCAATCAAGGAGATTTTTTCGAATAATTACCTGCCGGGATATAATCGTTCTATACTTGAGGATATCAATTCTAATTTATCGGAGTTCACAGAAGGAGGTAGATTTGAGTACTTCAGGCTTCCTTAACGGATATTCCTTAGAATCTCCATCGCCACCGCTCGCGCCATCAAAGGTGGCACCGCATTGCCCACAAGTGTGAACTGTGGAATCTCAAACTTACGCCCATTTCCACCTGTGGAGCGTTTGCCCTGAAAAACAAATGAATCGTCA
>JBDNJH010000072.1:0-7936 GCA_041687875.1 Flavobacteriales bacterium
GATTCAAATTTCACTACAAATTGCATTCAGCTAAGCGGAAAATTGCTCAGAAACAACCTCAATATCCGACTGAAAGGAGAGAATATTGAAACGCATTTGAACGGTTTCTACATGCTCAATGGCAAGGAATTGTTCGACAACCACACACATGTGGATCACCTAGAGCCACATTGCGAAAGCAACGAAATCTACCGTGGCATTTTGGCTGGAAACAGCACCGGTGTTTTCAACGGAAAAGTGTTTGTGCATCGCGATGCGCAAAAGACCAACGGGTATCAATCGAACAACAATATTTTGTTGTCTGATGATGCCACCATGAACTCAAAACCTGAGTTGGAGATTTATGCTGATGATGTAAGATGTTCGCACGGAAGCACCACTGGTCAGTTAGATGAGGAAGCTGTTTTCTACCTAAGAACACGTGGTCTGGACGAATTTGGAGCAACCGCCTTGCTGCTATCAGCATTTGCAAGCGATGTGCTGAATGCGATTTCAAGTGAAGAATTACGTACAATCCTCGAACAAAAAATTCAAGACAAGCTGAAAGGTATGCGAGCATGAGCGAACTTCTGACCGATATTGAAGCTATCCGTGCCCATTTCCCCATCCTCTCGAGGGAGGTGAATGGAAAGCCGCTTGTCTATTTGGACAATGGCGCAACTTCGCAGAAACCGCAATCGGTAATTGATGCCATTTCTCATTATTACGAATACGAGAACAGCAACATCCATCGTGGAGTGCACACGCTCAGTCAGGACGCAACCGCGGCTTATGAAGATGTACGTAAGAAGGTTCAGAAATTCATCAACGCGAAGCACGACCACGAGATTATTTTCACCTCAGGAACAACAGGCGGCATCAACCTGGTTGCAAGTTCTTTTGGTGCTAGTTTGGTCAGAAAAGGAGATGAAATTCTGATTACGGCCATGGAGCATCACAGCAATATTGTGCCGTGGCAAATGCTTTGCGAACGAAGAGGAGCACATCTGAAAGTGCTTCCTATTTCCAAGGAAGGCGAGATTGATATTGAGGCGTTTAAGAAGCTTATAGGCCCGAAAACGGAGTTGATTTCGTTGGTGCACATTTCCAATTCGTTGGGAACCATCAATCCAATTAAAGAAATGATTGCGATTGCCCATGCGCAGAACATTCCTGTGATGATTGATGGCGCACAAGCAGTTCATCACATGCCTGTTGATGTGCAGGAGCTGGATGCGGATTTCTATGTTTTCTCAGCCCATAAAATGTACGGCCCCACAGGTGTTGGAATTCTTTATGGTAAGGAAGAGTTGCTAAACGACATGGAACCATACCAAGGCGGTGGCGACATGATTAAAAACGTGACGTTCGAAAAAACCACATACAACGACCTTCCGTTCAAATTTGAGGCCGGAACGCCAAATATTGCAGGCGGAATTGGATTAGGCGCTGCTATCGATTTCATCAACAGTATTGGCTTTGATTTCATTCAAGCCCATGAAGCAGAACTGTGCCGTTTTGCAGTCAGCCAGCTTCGCGATATTAAAGGACTGCGCTTCATCGGAACAGCCAAAGAACGTGCTGGATTGGTGTCGTTCGTGTTAGACGGCATTCATCCCTACGATACGGGTGTAATCCTCGATAAATTGGGAATTGCCGTCAGAACAGGTCACCATTGCACGCAGCCCGTCATGACGTTTTTTGAAGTGCCAGGAACGGTGCGCGCATCGTTTGCAGTATATAATACGAAACAAGAAGTGGTCAAGCTTGTTGAAGGAATAGATAGAGTGAAAAGAATGTTTTAATGGTGGGAACTGTGGAGAATATCGAAGCAAAGGAGCAAGAAATCATCGAAGAGTTTTCACTTTTTGATGATTGGATGGATCGATATGAGCACATCATCGGATTGGGCAAAGTATTACCATTGATTTCTGATGAATTAAAGCAGGATGACCTACTAATCAAAGGTTGCCAGAGTCGCGTTTGGCTTCACGCCAATTTGGAAGACGGTAAAGTACTCTTCACAGCCGATAGCGATGCGATTATCACGAAGGGAATTATCAGTCTGTTAATTCGTGTTCTATCAGGACAAACGCCAACTGAGATTATCAATACCGACCTTACATTTATTGACGAGATTGGACTGAAAGAGCATCTTTCGCCCACTCGCTCCAACGGTTTAGTAAGCATGGTAAAACAGATGAAACTGTACGCATTAGCGTTCAGAACACAGCAGAACAATCCATCATGAGCCTGTCGCACGAAGAAAAAAAGAAATTGGAAGAGCGTGTCATTGACGTACTACGCACGGTTTATGACCCTGAAATTCCAGTGGATATTTACGAGTTGGGGTTGATTTATGAAGTGAAGATAAATGACGATGGAAACGCCCATGTGTTGATGACCTTAACTTCTCCAAGTTGCCCAGTGGCGGAAAGTCTGCCGTTAGAAGTAGAAGAGAAAGTTCGAGGTGTAAAAGGCGTTGCCGAAGGAAAAGTTAAACTCACATTTGACCCGCCTTGGGACAAGGACATGATGAGCGAGGCGGCTTTGCTTGAACTTGGGTTCATGTAACGGTTTGCCACGGTAAACCCCCACCACAGATTATGGAAAACTCAGAAGAAATAAGAAATAAGGTTGCCGAAAGCACACTTATCACTTTCAATTTAGAAGACCTATATCAAGTTGGGGAAAGAAAGGTTTTTGATCTTTCTAATTTTCTATTTGAAGGATTGATGCTGCGTGAGAAAGACTATCGTCAGCAATTGAAAGATTTTGATTGGACTAAATATCAAGACACTTTCGTGAATATTCAATGTACTGCTGATGCCATTGTGCCTCAGTGGGCGTTCATGCTTGCAGCTACCTACTTACAACCCGTTACAAAACGTGTGGTGATGGGAACTTCAGAAACGCTAGAAACGGTGCTTTATCAAGAGGTTTTAGCTGACTTAGAATTAGAGCAATTCCGTGATGAGCGCGTAATCGTAAAGGGCTGTAGTAAGTATCCTGTTCCGACTTCAGCTTACGTGGAGTTCGTTTCTAGACTACGACCAATTGCTAAGGCGGTGATGTACGGAGAAGCTTGCAGTACGGTGCCGCTTTTTAAAAGGTAGGGGTGTATGGAAATATGTAGCAATCTCATTGCATTAAAAGCATTACACCTTTAGTGTTATACTAAAAGTACCATTCAGAAATATCTTTTTATTTTTGATGGATGAATACGCCAAAAAATCCATTTATTTTAACGGGCTATGCAGGTCCAGAATATTTTTGTAACCGCGAAAAGGAAGTCGAAGATCTGACCGAAGCGTACAGGAACAATCGGAATATCATACTCTATTCCCCTCGCAGATTAGGGAAAACAGGGCTGATTCAGCACTTTTTTTTCGACACTAAAAAAGCAGACACAAAGATTACCACAATATATGTGGATATACACGATACTGTTGATCTAGAGGGATTCATTAACTCCTTTTGCTCCGCAGTTCTGAATGCAACAGAAACAAAAAGAGATGGCTTTATCAACCGCATGAGTGAACTTTTCTCAGGTATAAAAACAAGTTTCTTATTGAATGAATACACAGGAATGCCCGAAGTGCAATTGGGATTAGGTACCGCCCCCGAAAAAGAACATTCCCTATCGGTAATTATGCAGCATTTAGACAATCATACAACAGCAGTTGTAGTGGCCATTGACGAATTTCAACAGATAAGCAACTATCCCGAAAAAAATGTTGAAGCACTTTTAAGGAAGTACATTCAGCAGCAGAAGAATGCGAACTATATTTTCTCAGGAAGCGAAAAACACTTGTTGCTACCAATGTTCAGTGATGCAAAACGTCCGTTTTATCAAAGCACGGAACACATCCATTTGAAAAAACTGGATTTTGGTACATACAAAAGCTTTATTCAGAACCACCTAAAAGCCGGGAACAAGAATGTACCAGAAATAGTGTTGGACTACATTTTAGACTGGACGGACATTCACACGTTCTATACTCAATACGTTTGCAATCGGCTGTATGCGTTGCCAGAAGAAGAAATAACCCTCGATAGGGTTAAAAAGCTGCTCTTTGAAATACTCACCGAGAAGGAGGGCTATTTTCATACCCTTAGCAAGCTGTTGTCTAAACATCAGCTTCAAGTGCTTGTTGCCCTGGCCAAAGAGAACGTGCTTACGAAACCAACGGCTCAGAAATTTCTGAGAAAGCATGAACTTTCGGGTGCTGCAACCGTGCGTAAAAGCTTACAAGCATTGGTAAGCAAAGGTTTAGTAGATGAAGAACTTTCTGATGAAAAACCCGAATACCGAGTGAATGATGTATTCCTGCGAAGATGGTTGGAGCAGCGGTGATATGATTGGAACTTTTCGACCAGATTATTTCATAACCACTTTTCATAGACTTTTTTTACCTCAGAATGTGGGATAACGTCTCCTTTTTTTAGGTCTTCCAACCCTTCCTCAACAGACTTACGCTCAGCTTCGCTCAATTCATAGGTCGAAGAATTACGGAACTCAAGCAACTTTTTGAGCATGTCGGTATCTTCAACAGTAGTCAACCATTGAATCAATTCAATTTTTGCGTTTTGAACGTTCAGAGCCATCTTTCAAAGTTAAGGATTTCGATTCAGGTTATATTTCAAAAGGGTTTGCCGCGGCAAACCCTTACACAAACGCCTGCATTTGGTACAATTTCTTGTACACACCGTTGTGGGCAATTAACCCCGTGTGATTTCCCCGCTCGATAATCTGTCCTTCGTCAATCACGATAATCTCATCAGCAAACTGAATCGTAGATAAACGATGTGCAATGACCAAGGATGTTCGGTTGTCCATTAACTTAAATAGCGCATCCTGAACCAATTTTTCGCTTTCCGCATCCAAGGCGGAGGTGGCCTCATCCAAAATAAGAATTGGCGGATTGTGCAGAATGGCCCGTGCAATGCTTATTCGCTGCCGCTGTCCGCCCGAAAGCTTGCCGCCATCTTCCCCAATGCTTGTGTGATAGCCTTTATCCATCTGCGCAATAAAATCATGTGCATTGGCCACTTTGGCGGCTGTTATCACATCTTCTTCCGTAATTCCTTCCAGCCCGAAAGCGATGTTGTTGAAAACTGTATCGTTAAAGAGAATGGCTTCCTGCGTGACTATTCCAAGCTTGGCGCGGAGATCCCATGCCTTTACATCTTGAATATCGATGCCATCAATGAAAACCGCACCTTCCGTTGGGTCGTAGAATCGAGGCAGGAGATCAACCAAGGTTGTTTTTCCAGCGCCTGACGGCCCAACAATGGCAATCGTTTTTCCACGCTTTACAATCAGGTTGATGTTCTTGAGCACGTTCACACCGTTCTCATAAGAGAAACTCACATCACGGAATTCAATTTCCTTTTCAAACGCTGGCAGGCCAACGGCATTCGGTTTTTCTTGAATGGTCTCCTTCGCATCAAGAACGGTATCAATACGTTCCACAGCCGCCATTCCTTTCTGAATCATGTAAACCGCAGAAGTCAAAGCCTTTGATGGCTGAATTAGCTGCGAAAAGACCACGATATATCCGATGAAGAGATCGGCAGTCAGACCATCGCCATTGAGAACGAGCGAACCACCACGATAGATCACCATCACCATCACAATCGTACCTAAAACCTCGCTCAGCGGACTGGCCAGATGTTGCTTTCTGGTCATTCTCACCTTCAGATCCATGTAATGCTGATTCTGATTCTGAAATTTCTGAATGGAGGATTCGATACCGTTGAACGCCTTTATGATTCGCAGCCCAGATAGCGTCTCAATCATAGCCGAAACCAACACGCCCATTTGGTTCTGAACCTTCTTGGAAGACTTCTTCAAGCTCTTGCCAATCCGTCCGATAACTAGTCCTGTTACGGGCAAAAGAATAAGAACGAACATGGTCAGTTCTGGACTCCAAACCACCAACGTTCCGAGAAAGAAAATAATGGCGAATGGTTCCTTGAAAACGACTTCCACCGAACTCATGATGGAACTTTCCACCTCTTGCACATCACTGGTCATTTTGGCAATGATGTCGCCTTTTTTCTCTTCCGAGAAATAGGCAATTGGCAGGTTGACGACCTTGTGATAGAGCTGATTCCGAATATCACGAACGACACCGTTTTTCAAAGGGGCACTTGCATACAATGCCAAGTAGCGGAACAGATTCTTTAGGAAGAACGTGATAATGATGAACGCGCAGATGAAGACCAAGGCACGCATTTGACCGTCAACGGTTATTTGACCAGCATCATCCAGAATTAACTGACTCACTTCGTAATAGAACAGGTCTATCAGATCATTTGGGTTCAGTGTCAAGGTCGGTTTTACCGTCACAATGGGCTGAATTCCGAACAGAACGCCCAGCAACGGTACCACCATAGTGAGCGAAAACAGCGAAAAGATAACGGATAGGATATTGAGCAGAATCACGGTCAGAACCTGACCTTTGTAATTTCTGAGAAGCCCAATGATGCCCCAATAATTCTGCATAGCGCAAATATACTTTTAGAACAGCCTCCCCCAACCCCTCTAAGAGCCTCTCCCGACCCCTCCAAAGTAGGGTAGTAGAGCCTTTTGGTAGGTATTTCGCATTTTCATCTTTAGAATTTCGGATATATACGGGTTACTTTTGTGTCAATGGAAACAACACGTCAAAAGAAGGTTTCAAGGGTCATTTTGCGCGAGCTTGGGATTTATTTCCAACGCAATGCGATTAGCTATGCCAAAGGTGGAATGATTACGGTGACTACCGTTCGGGTCAGTCCCGATCTGGGAATTGCCAAAGTCTATCTCAGCATTTTTGCCGTTCCTGATAAGGAAGCCGTGCTCAAAGAAATCAAAGATCGAACTTGGGAAGTGCGAAAATATTTGGCAGGCGAACGTAGCGAACTACGTATTGCGCCTGATCTTCATTTCTTTATAGACGATGCGCTCGATCAGATCGAACACATTGACAATTTGCTTAAGGGCGGTTGAAGGGTTACGAATGGCGGTTACGAATTACGAATGAAAAAATACGAATATGCGAATCCAGTTACGTAAACCTCTGCGCTTTGATAAAAGCACATTCGTCATATTCGTAAAAGATTCGTAATTCGTATCAGCATAATCGCCTTTGAATCTACCCGTTCATATAGCCAAACGCTACCTCTTTTCTAAGAAGTCGCACAACGCAATCAACATCGTTTCGGGAATTTCTGTGGCAGGAGTGGCGGTTGTGACGGCCGCCATGGTCATTGTGCTTTCGGTTTTCAATGGTTTTGAGGGCTTGGTCATTTCGCTTTATAATGTTTTTGAAGCGCCTATTGTGGTCACGCCAGCGGAAGGGAAAACACTTGAATTGAGCACCATTCCAATCGACAAAATCCTAGAAACAGAAGGCGTAATTGGTTATGTAGAAGTGCTGGAAGAAAGCTGCCTCATCCGCTATCGCGATAAGCAGTATTTCGCACAGATTAAAGGTGTTTCCGACAACTTTCTCGAACTCTCCGACATGGACAGCATGGTGATTGACGGTGACGCGTTCATGCACGTGAATGGTGCGCCAGCGGCTTTGCTAGGTTCGGGCGTGGCCTATCATCTTTCGGCCAATGTTAATGACCCAATCAACCCACTTCAGATATATGTTCCGAAGCGCGGTTCAAGTTCCATCGATCCATCAAAGGCGTTCAATATCAAACAGATTTATGCCACAGGTGTGTTCTCCGTGCAGGCAGATTTCGACCTGAAATACGTCATTACCCCTATCAAATTTGCACGCGAATTGCTCGACCACGAAGGCCGTGTCTCCTCGTTGGAATTGGCATTGGCCCCCAAAGCGAACATGGAATCTGTTCGGGAAGAGATTCAGGACAAACTTGGAGCAGATTACGTAGTGAAAGACCGCTTTCAGCAGAACGAGATTCTGTACAAGATTATGAAGAGCGAGAAATGGGC
>JBDNJH010000073.1:0-3145 GCA_041687875.1 Flavobacteriales bacterium
AAATCATTGTCAGAACCAGCAGTGAATTTTAGTTCTCCATCCGGCTCGTAGTCCTTTACATCAAGTGTGGATAGCATTTTATAGTAGCTGTCTCCATTGTCCTTTCCCTTGTTGAAATCTCCAACCAAAAGCTGCGGAACTCCATCTTCCTTATACTGATTGGTCAGCGCACGAATAGCCTCGTATTGTTTCTGTTTGATGCTATCGGGCCCACCAGCCTGTATGTGCGTTCCCAGCAATTGAAATTTCTGACCTTCAAACTCGCCCTCAACCAGCAGCGCACCCTTGTTGGCAAAGCAATCGATGAAACCATGGCAATCCTTGTATTTGATTTGCTTCAATTGCTTGAGCGGTATCTTGCTCATTATCCAAACACCGCTATTGGTTTTTAGCCACCACCAATTCCTATTGGCAGGGCCAATACGAACGGGATAAAGCTTTTTCCATTTGCGCTTCAGAATTCTGCGCGCATCGCCATGAAACGCTTCTTGAAACACAATGATGTCGTAATTCTCTGCTGGTAGCACCTTGGCAATCTCCCGTGCCCGTTTGCGTTTTCCAGTATGAAGCGCAAAACGTGGCAGCATGTACATGTTCCAACTTAGGATTTTCAGTTCCCTGTCATTGTTCTCAGTTTCTTGTGCAGAAACGGTTCGGGTTGGAATGATGAACAGGAATGCAATGAGAACGAGGATGCTATTTCTAAGCAAAATTTCGGGTTTTAAGCGTTTCGATCAAAAGTAGAAGAAGTCTGGTTATTGGTGTTTTAAGACCAGAAGGCTATTTCACTGGTTTCGCCCTTCCATAGATTTCGATAAAATGGGGATACGCAGAATTGCATTCAGCCAAGCTCGTGTGGTGATAATGTCCAAATCATTCTTTAACTGGTTTGCAAGTTGAACAGGGTTTGGTCTTTTTATGAGCATCGTATGAGACATTCAGCTCGTTTGCCGACTGCAAGTTTGGTATATAAGTCCATTGCGTAAGAGACTAAAACTAGATGGAGTGCAAAAGAAACCGCCTGCAACCACACATTTTTAGGATAATCGAGTACAATTTCGTGAATAAACCTATCTTTCAAACCGTTTCTCAAATTGACTACGTAAGCCATCGAACTCTGGAATTCATATGCTCATCTGCTACCCTACGTAGCCATACCTGTAACTAGTGGTATTGTTGGGTGGGGCACCAATTGGTTGGCCATTCACATGACGTTCTACCCAGTAGAATTTGTGGGCATCAAACCCTTTCTAGGATGGCAAGGAATTGTGCCTTCGAAAGCCGCTAAAATGGCGGAGAAGTCGGTTGATTTAATGACTTCTAAGCTTATTGACGTGCAGGCCCTATTTGAGAAGGTAGAACCCAAGCGGGTGGCCGCAGACCTTCAACCAGTGCTAGAGAAATTGGCCCGTCAGATGATTGATGAGGTCATGAATCAAGAAGCGAAATTGATGTGGCTTGCTACACCTACCTTGGTTAAAGAAACCATTTACCGACAGGCAGTTGCTCAAATGCCCGAAGTGGCTGAAGAAATGATGCTCGATATTCGAGACAACATTGAAGAGTTTCTCGACCTGAAAGGATTGGTGGTAGAACACTTAACGGCAGATAAATCGCTTACGAACGAAATCTTTCTGAAGTGTGGAGAAGAGGAATTCAAGTTCATTAAATCGTCTGGACTTTATTTCGGTTTTCTATTTGGAATAATACAGGCCATTGTATGGTACTTCAACGATTCGTGGTGGCTGTTGCCGTTGGGCGGCTTGATTGTAGGATGGGCAACCAATTGGCTGGCACTGAAGATGATTTTCAATCCGAAAAAGGAAATAAATATCCTTGGTATTAAAATACATGGATTGTTTATCAAACGCCAACGCGAAGTAGCAACGGAATACTCCAAGATTGTATCGGCTAAAATCCTCACCGTAGAACGGATGTTTGATCGGATTTTCCGAGGCAAGGCTTCAGACAAGATGGTAACCATCCTTCATGGTCATGTTAAGCGGGCAATAGATGACCAGATTGGATTGTCTAGGAACATTTACCAACTTTTTGCTGGGACTAAAAAGTACGACCAGCTAAAGAACATGGCAGCCGAGCGGTTTGTAGAGAGCCTCCCTCATTCCATTCACCGAACGTTTGATTATGCTGAAAATGCCCTTGATTTAGAAACCACCATGCGAGATAAAATGTCAGAGCTTTCTCCGGATGAGTTTGAAGCCGTGCTGCGTCCAGCGTTTCAAGAAGACGAATGGATTTTGATTCTTGTTGGTGCAGTGCTTGGTGGCCTTGCCGGTGTAGGTCAGTTGGTATTGCTATTTTCTTAAGTGGCGTTTAGCTGCCTTGATACACTTTAAGCTGAGCCCACAACTAAACGGAACACTACAACTAGAAAGAAATGCACCAGTGAGATTAATCTGAATGCAGTTGAGCTTAGTTTCAGTTCTTTAAATGACATGAGTCATGCATTTCAATTTGCCGCATACATGTACTTTTAGGCAACTTTCCACCCAAAAGTCTGTTTCTTAGTAAATGTCTCGATTATCTCTGCTCATTCTTCTAGCTTCCATGCTGGTTTCCAGTTGCAATCAGCCCGATGACGATGGGCCTTATGTTACCACGCCTTACGTGTTACAGATTCCGCAAGGATTGCCGCCCATGGATGCGTTCATTCCAATAGATAATCCGATGACGGTAGAAGGCGTTGCTTTGGGAAGAAAACTGTTTTACGACCCCATTCTTTCGGGCGATAACACGCAGGCTTGTGCCGATTGTCACAATCAAGAACTCGGTTTTGGTGATCCGAGGCAGTTTAGCGAAGGAATTGATGGAAGCCTTGGAAATAGGCAAGCCATGACGCTTATTAACCTAGGTTGGAATCAGTTTGGGTTCTTTTGGGATGGGACAGAGGCCACGCTCGAAATTCAAGCGCTAAAACCTGTAACCAATCCGATTGAAATGAACACAACCTGGCCAGAAGTGGAAGCCAAGTTGAATGCAGATGTAGATTACAAACACCTCTTTAAACAAGCATACAATGTAGATTATATAGACTCGCTAACAGTTGCAAAAGCCATTGCGCAGTTTGAACGCACGCTTATTTCTGGCAATTCAAAGTTTGACAAATGGTACAATCAGCAGTCTA
>JBDNJH010000308.1:0-3442 GCA_041687875.1 Flavobacteriales bacterium
GTTTTTACGGCAGCATCAATATCGGCATCTTCCCAAACGATGAAGGCGTTGTTTCCGCCCAGTTCAAGCAAGGATTTCTTGATGTATTTACCGGCCAGAGCAGCAATGGTAGAACCGGCTCGTTCGCTTCCTGTGAGGGTTACGGCTTTTACGGCTGGATGAGAGATGATCTTCTCGGTTACATCGTGATCAACAATAAGGGTCTGAAAAACACCTTCTGGGAATCCGGCCTTTTTGAACACATCTTCAATCAGTTCTGCACTTCCGAATACATTGGAAGCGTGTTTCAACAATCCAACATTACCAGCAACAAGTGTTGGAGCTGCAAAGCGCAACACCTGCCAGAACGGAAAATTCCAAGGCATGACGGCCAATACCGCTCCGATTGGATTATGACGAACGAACGATTTTTGCGCATCCGTTTCTATCACTTCATTGGCCAAAAAAGCCGCAGCATTATCTGCATAATAATCGCATACCCAAACACATTTGTTAATCTCGCTTCGCGATTCCGTGATGGGTTTTCCCATTTCTAGGGTTATCATCCTAGCGTATTCTTCTACGTTATCACGAAGTACCTGACCTGCTTTTTTCATCATTGCGCAGCGATCAGCAAGCGGAACTTTCTTCCATGAATCGAAAGCGGTTTGCGATAAGGCCAACTTCTTGTCCAACTCAGCCACAGAAAGGGCAGTGTATGTTCCTACTTCCTTTCCATCGAAAGGATTTGTGCTTTTAAAACTCATTGTTCACATCGTTTATTGAAATTGTACACTTTCTAGTTCGATAAAAGTTATTTGTTATTCAGGTCGAACGAAACCCCAAAAATGGCAAATTTCAATAACCAATAACCTATTAACCTATTTCATCAAACTTCCGATTAATTCTGGAATCTCGCGCTTGTCTTCAACAATGGTTGACGCATATTTTCTTTTAATGCTACCAATCCATTGCTTTGCTCTCGGAGTGAGCTGAAAATCGTCTGTCATCATTCGTCCGCGTGTTACCAGAATTCCCATGTCGGCCCCTTCATAGAGGTAATCACCTTCTTTGGTTATTCTGAGGAAGAAGGCTTCCTGGTCAGATTCAACAGCTCTTCTGTGCGTGTCCATTCTGTCAAATTGAATGTGCCCGTTGTCGAACATTTTCCAGATGCCGGAGCGTGGTGCTTCATTCACATGTTCGATGGTGTCGGATGTGTGCTTGATGATGATTTGACACCAGCCATCAATGTTGTCCTGCTTGGCCCAACGCTCGTTCAATGCTTTGATGCTGAGATTGTAATCTATGTTCATCCATTCCAGAATGTGGAAGATGAAAAGTGGGGCATCGGCCAAAGCAAATACCGCGTGATTGGTGATGGAACTAGCTCCCGTTACACGTGGGTTCAGTTCGCCTAAATAAACTTCTCCATTATCCTGATCAATCAAGAAATCAAGTTCAAAATAGCCTTTGTAGCCTTCTTTTCTTAGTTGATTCCCGAACAATTGCGTGTATTCGCGCGTCTTTTTTCTGATAGTAGGAGTGAAGGCATTCGGATAAATCTCGTTCCCACACCAGCCACCTTTGTAGGGTGTCAATTCTTTGAAACCAACTAGTTCCGTCATAAGCGGAGCAACGATGGTTCCGTGTCGTGTAACGCAAGCCTCAATGGCCGAGCCACGGCAGTTGATGCGCTTCATGATCTTCACCTCTTTCTCCTTCAGAATCTCGTCCTTGTACTTGTTGAATTCTTCTTCGTTTGTGATGAAGAAAGTGGTATGGCCCGAATCTCCATAAGGGGTTTGAATGACCAGATCCGTTCCTAATTTCTTTGAAACCTCTTCTAGATGCTTGTAGCTTTTAACCTGCGAAAGCACGTAAGGAACGCACGCAACCCCAGCCTTTTCAGCAATGCGGTTCGTATTCACTTTATTGTCCATTGAGTTCCGCATCCGGGCGTTCGGGAACATGATCTCCAGCCCTTGCTTCTTGGCCAGTTCCTCTGTTTTCTCATCAAACATCAGAAACATGGCCTTGCCCGTATCGCCACCCTTGCTTCTCGTTTTGAGGTAAGACTGAACCTCGGGATGTTGCAATAGATAATTGTTGATGTCTTCGATGCTTTCAAACTCATCATGCGGCATTTCTTCCTTTGGAGAAAATACGTTGGGGTGCAATCCGTCAAAACATTCGATGTAACTGATGAATTTGAATCCTTTGATCCATTCATCGGCACCCAAGAGATTGAAATTGGTAGCACTAATGAAGTAAATCGGCACCTCGTTCTTGTAGAAATATCTTCTGATATCTGCTATTCCGTTGAGCTTCTTCGTGGCAACCTTTTTCGTTGCAACCTTCTTTACTGGCGTTTTGTTCTTTGTCATCTCTCTTATTTTAATCGATTATTGAATTCGATTTTATGCTTATCCGTATCTTTCCCCAAGGTAGTTCCATCTGTATGAGACGGCTGCGATCATTACACGGTCAAACAGATTGTCAAAGTATCTTCTGTTGAGCTTGAAGCAGAACTCATTGAGATAATTCTCCAGAAAATCATCATCAATTCTATGATGAATATCCAGAAGCAGCCTTTTTGCGTTGCTGATGGACTTGTGTACCCATGGTAGGAGTTTGGAACTCTCCTTTTTCGACACTACCTGTGGGTGGTGTTCATGGCTCTTGCTAAGCTCGTTGTAGCTGTTGGACCCATCGGAAATGATCGAACTTCCCTTGGTCACGTGCTGATTGACCTTGGGTGTGACCTCTTTCATTTTCAGAGAATGGATGACTTTCATCTTGATGAATCCCAGTTTCCTGTCTGTGCTATGTTTTTTGTTCCACTCGGGGTCGTCCACTTTTTTGGACTCTGCCATTACAAGTACGGTGGTCTGTTTTTCGCTGCCCCTGCCCCGTTTCAAGGCTTTCTCCCTGTCTCGATTGGGTGATACGGTCTCAAAGAAACCCTCATCAAGTTCGACCTCACCGCAGAGGTCATATTTACCGTCCCGAGACCCCATCACACTGCGAATCTTATGGAGCATGGCCCAAATGGGTTCGTACCGTTTATGGTCAAGTTGACGTTGCACCTCTTTGGCTGAGAATGATTTTTTCGTGCTGCTCAACAGATGCATGGCAATAAACCAGTATTGGAAAGTCAGTTTACTGTTCTCTATCACTGTTCCGCTTTTGAGCGTGGTGCGGTGCGCACAGTTCCTGCATTCCCATTGCTCACGCTTGATCTTCCAATAATGCTCCGTGCCCCCACATTTCCTACAGGTCACCCCGACCTTTTCACGATAGGCCTTGAAGGCCGTCCTACAACTTTGCTCATCTGGGTACTGCTGATAAAAATCTAATATCCTCATGTCATTGTTAGTTTTGTTTCGACACAAGAATAGACAAGCAGATCGTAATCTATTTACGGTCTGATGATCTTGGGGAAAGTTGCGGACAAGCATTA
>JBDNJH010000074.1:0-30133 GCA_041687875.1 Flavobacteriales bacterium
ATATTTTTTAATTGACCAAGCGGTCAGCGTAAATAAATAGATAATTGTGTCCTCATAATCGTTTGACTGCTATGTAAAGCGGATATTCGCAACGCAAAATCAACTTTTCACAATGAAAAAACTCCAACTACTCTCCATTCTTGCTGCACTTGTTGCACTCACGTTCAATTCCATCGCGCAGCAAAGCTGTTCTTTCATTATCCATGTTGATGGGGTGAACGGTACTGATGATGCGGCCTGCGGTGTCGAAGGAACTCCTTGCGCAAGTATCAATTATGGAATTGGAAGAGCTTCAACAGAAGGTTTTTCTGATGTAAGAATAATGGCCAGCACAAACTACCAGGAGATAATTGATGTAGTTGCAGGCGTAAACCTTTGGGGCGGATTTGATGCACAATGGGCCGCATCTGGTCTTACAACAATTACGGGTGGCTTGGCCGGAAATGGAGAATTCTACACTGTAAAAGCGGATGCTATCATACTTCCAACATTGCTGTCAGACCTCGAAATTATTGCCCCAGATGCGACAGCTCCGGGCAAAAGTTCGTACGGTGTTCACATCATCAACAGCACGGGACTCATGCTTCAGCGTGTAACGGTGCAAGGCGGAACGGGTGCTAATGGAACAGCGGGAACAAATGGAACGGATGCCATTGTTTCTGGCCTCAACGGTTCTAATGGAGGAAACGCGGACGAATTCAATACTACGTGCAACGATAACAGCTCTGGATCGGGTGGCGTTGGAGCAACAACTCCAGGAGACGTGAATACGAAAGGTGGTAATGGTGGCCGAGGTGGATACATGGATAGTAATTGTCCTTTCAGCTTGAACGCTACGAGTGGAGTAGCTGGTGCGAATGCAACGGTTTTCGTTACGAGCGGTACAGGATACCGTGGTAATGGCGGTGGCACGTGCGATCCAGGATTAAATGGCAACGATGGCCTTACCGTGCACGGAACGGGAGGTACGGGAGCAACATCTGCTGCCAATGTGGTTGGAATGTACTGGGCAGCCCTTGCAGGAAATAACGGTACGCTTGGCGCAAACGGCACCGGTGGCGGTGGCGGTGGCGGTTCGGGCGGTTGCGATACCGGTACCGATTCTTACGGTGCTGGCGGTGGCGGTGGTGGTTCGGGCGGACTTGCCGCTACAACAGTTGGCACAGGAGCTCTTTCTGGCGGAAACAGCGCAACCGTTTTCATGCTCTCATCTACATGCTCTTTTATCGATTGCGAATTCTTTATTGGCCTAGGTGGCAACGGTGCTGTTGGAGGAAATAGCGGAACCGGATCTGCTGGAGGAACTGGTGGAAGCGGAGGAAACTCGGCAGGAGATTCCGATGCAGGTGGTAATGCTGGTAATGGCGCTGCTGGCGGAAATAGTGGAGCTGGCGGTGGCGGAGCCGGAGGTACAGCCTATGGCATTTACGCAAGCAACTCAACCGTTAACCGAAGTGGATCAACATTCAATTCGGGCATGGGTGGCTTTGGCGGAAATGGCGGTGCAGGAACTCCAACTGGTGTGGCTGGAACTGATGGCGTAGGAGGCTCATCGCTCAATATTGCAGGAACAGTGACTGACAACGTAGGAGTTTTGGCATTGGAAGAAGACCCTTGCACAGAGATTATCACAACCGATCTTGGAAACGTGACTTTCTGCGCTGGCGCAACAACAATTGTTGATTTCACGGCAGTTGGCAGCTTCAGCGGAGCAAACACATTTACGGCACAGCTTTCTGATGCCAATGGCGATTTCACGTCTCCAACCGACATTGGTTCGATAGTCTCCAATGTTTCTGGATTAATTGCAGTGCAATTTCCAGTCAACATAGTTTCAGGAACTGGTTACAGAATCCGCGTGGTCTCGTCTGCAACTCCAACCATTGGGATGGAGAATGCAACCGACATTGTAATCAACGCATGGCCAAACGTGGTGGCCGTTGCTTCTACTCAAACAGTTTGTGCTGGTGAAGAGGTAACCCTTACGGGCGATGGTGCAGACCTTTATACGTGGGATAATAATGTGGCTGATGGTGTAGCCTTCACTCCAACGGAAACAGGCTATTACACCGTTGAAGGAACTGACCTGTTGACGGCTTGCACCAACATCGATTCGGTTGAGATTACCGTGGTTGATCTTCCTGATACGTCTGTTGCACAAAACGGAAATGATTTGGCGGCTGTGCTTGCAGGTGCTACCTATCAATGGGTTGATTGCGACAATGGTTTCGCCATTATTACGGGTGAAGAAAATCAAACATTTACCGCAACTGGCTCTGGCAATTATGCAGTTATTGTTACCGTAAACGGGTGCAGCGACACATCATCTTGCTACAACATCATTACCGTTGGTATAGATGGGGAAGTTGAAAAGGAGAACACGTTGATGCTGTATCCGAACCCAAGTACGGGTTCATTCCAGTTGATTTCTGATGTGGAGCGCCCGATGGAAGTGAGCATTTTCAACGCCATGGGTCAGTTGATTCATTCGCAAGGAAACGTAACCAACAACACAACTTTAGACCTCCGTGGTGTGAGCAACGGCCTCTACTCTATCCGATTCCATAATGAGGAATTGAACCTGTTGCGACAGGTCATCATTCAGAAATAGAAATGGAATAACCATGCAGATCCCTGCCAGATTACTTGATCGGGCAGGGATCTGTGGTTAAAAACGGTCAATCGTAAATCAAGGCACACGGATACGCTCCATCAGAAAAAAACGACCTTGATGGCTTCTTAGAAAATCTCATCCGATTGAAAACCATCTCGGCACAACACAACTTAAGCGACACCCGAACCGAAGGGATAAAATATGCAGGCTCCAAACTGAAGATTATTCCGCAGATAATTGATATTGTTTCGGAGTTGGAGATTACGAATGTATTGGATGGATTCAGCGGATCTACACGGGTTTCGCAGATTTTTGCCAGACTGGGCTACAACACAACTTCAAGCGATATATCTTATTGGTCTGAGACCTTGGCAAAATGCTATTTACTGGCGGATAAGTCAACTGCCCACTACCAAGAACTCATTGCACATCTGAATGATGTAAAGGGAATTGAAGGCTGGTTCTCAGCATATTATGGTGGCGATTCAACGTGCACAGAGAAGCGGCCATTCCAACTGAAGAACAGCATGAAACTGGATGGAATTAGAGAGGAGATAGACAAACTTGGGTTGAATGACATTGACAAAAGTGTGGCACTGACCAGCCTCATTCTTGCGCTCGATTCTGTTGACAGCACGCTAGGGCATTACGTTTCTTACCTCGCAGATTGGTCTCCTAGATCGTATAACGACCTGAAGCTATCTGTTCCAAAAATCATCCAATCAAACGGGAATCATGAAGTACTAAGGGGAGACATTTTCGATACGGTAGAAAATCGCTCGTTCGACCTTGCTTATTTGGATCCACCATATGGGTCAAACAACGAAAAGATGCCTCCAAGTCGGGTGCGCTATGCTTCTTACTACCACATTTGGAAAACGGTAATCCTCAATGACCAGCCACAAATATTCGGCAAGGTGAACCGCAGGGAAGACACGAGAGACAAAGTGGCGGCCTCCGTATTTGAAGAATTCAGAAAAGATGATGACGGCAAATTCATTGCCATGAAGTCGATAGGTGAACTGGTGCGAAAAATCAATGCGAGATACGTGCTATTGTCTTACAGTTCGGGCGGCAGGGCAACCAAAGAAGAACTCGTATCCATCATCAACGAGAACGGAAAACTGATAAAAGCGATTGAGATAGACTTCAAACATAACGTGATGGCCAACATGCGCTGGACCAACGATTGGATAAACAGCGATAACAAGCACCTCGAATACCTTTTTCTGATGGAGAAGAACTGAACCAGGCATTATGGTTTGATGAGTTAATGCTTGATGTATCATATCAAGCCCTTATCATCCTTTTAAAGCGTACAGTCGTCAACTTTTGAAAAGTTGACGACTATATCAAACACTTACTAAAACCGTTTCTAGAGCAATCCTCCCCGGCACGATGCCGCCAATGCCTCCTATAACCAAGAACATCTTGGTGGAAGCAGGAGAAACAACCACCCTCAACTTCGATTTCTAACCCATGCAGCGGCCTTGATGCCGCTTGCACCACAGCATGCTTAATGCTTGAAGAAAGCCGTCTCACATGAGGCGGATTTTTTGTTGTTAAGATGCGGATGGATGGGTACTATTGGGCTGGCGAACAGAAACGGGCAAAGGTGGGTGTGAAACTGCTACTCAACGCCCTGCACGTGGAAGCTCCAGCCCTGCCTAATGCCAATCATGAACATCTGTACAATTCGGTCTGTATGAGCTATGCCGATATTCCCACGCCATTCGAACAGGCCAAAAAAATTACCGAAGACCCGTATCTCCGTGCGCTGCAAATCAAGTTTGGTTATGCCATCACGTGCCACAAAGCGCAGGGCGAACAATGGCCAACCGTATTCGTGGATTAAGGGTATCTGACTGCCGAAATGCTTGGTGTGGAATACGTACGTTGGCTCTACACGTCCATTACGCGGGATTCGGAAAAGCTGATTGATTTACGTATCGTGGACATATTCAAATTCTTTAGTTTGGAACTAAAAGTACAAAAAATGGTGCGATAACGCATCAATTATTCCTCGTCCCTGTATCCTTCCGGTCATCCTTACGGTGCTGTAAAGACCGAAGGGAACTTTCCAACTTGATGTCACATTTTGTGATTTCAAGATCTCCTATTCTTCTTGGGACAGTTCAAAAATGAAATCGTATGGAAATGTTTTGAAAGCCTGATTCAGCACTCTGGTCTCCATTTGGTATAATTCCGCCAGATCACTATCTAACATACCTTTTTGTCCACGTATCTCATGAATATTTCCAAGAATTATTTCTTCTGGAACACGGATTTCAGAACTCATTGCTCATCACATCTGAATCAAATGTAATTACTTAACTAACTTGCCAAGGTAATTTACCATACTTGAACTATTGACTGGCTTTGTTGCCGAGACGGCTTTTCATTTTACGCTCTAACTATCATGAATCTGAATCTAGCCCAAACAATTGTCTTATTTGCATTTGTTGCATTTACCCTTACTATGAGTAGTTGCTCAAAGCGGAAAGAGGAAAATTACTGGTCTCAAAACAACTAATCTGATGGTAGCAAGTCAATCTATAATAACGAGATATATTTTGAACAATTCTTCCGTATTGAGGGTAATCTTGATTAAAAGTCCCACCGCCAAAAAACGCATGACCATAAGAAGCATTAGTTTAGAACTGATGCGAAGGTAAAACCATCCTTGGTGGTTTTATCAACCTCAAAAGTCAGGGGCTCGAACGAACCCATACAATCATTGCCCAACCGCTTGAATAATCGGCTCCCCCTCCCAACACTCAGGAGCTTTAATCCCTAAAAGGTAAGCAAGGGTTGCAGCAGTATCGTAGGTTTTCACAGGCACTTGAAGTTCACCATTAACCACACCTGGCCCAGTCAGTATCCACGGCACAAATCGTTCTTCGGGTGTATCGCCTCCATGTCCGTAACCAATGCCACCATGGTCTGCCGTAATGAGGATGATAGTCTTTTCCGCAACGCCAGCTTCCTTCACGGCATTCGCAATTTTCGCAATCATCTGGTCGGCAACAGAAACTGCTTCATAATACGCTTGTGTTCCGTGTCCATCGTGATGGCCTGCGTGATCCACAAGATCAAGATGCACGAACATGAAATTGGGTTTCTGCTTTTTGAAATAACGAGTGGCCTTGTGTGTAATGCCCAAATAACCTTTGCCCGCAGCCGCTTGTAATAGATTTGCATCTCGCTGACGATTCACCACGCTTTTCTCAAACAGTCGATTAAAAGCTAACCAATCGTTGAAGCAGGCAATCTTTGATTCGGGTTTTTGTCTTCTGAGTTCTCCGAAAATGGTTGGCCACATACCACTTGGTTTGCCATTGCCTTTCGTTCCTTCACATTCCAACTCGATGGTTTGTTTGCGGGGTTGCCACGCATTGGAGGTCACGCCATGCTTGTCAGGTCCAGCTCCCATTATCATACTCGCCCAATTGGGGCTGCTGCTTGTAGGAAGAACAGCTTCACACTTCCAAGAGTAAGCCGCCACTTTCAGAATGCTATCAATGGTTGGAGTTTCGGCTTTCAGAATGCCACCTGGACTCATGCCATCTACACCAATAACAATTACGTGCTGAATATCTGGCGACTGTGCGTTGAGTAGAAAGGGGAAAAAGAAAAAGGAAAAAAAGTGGATCCTATGAATTACGAATTTCGCTATGCCATACGAATATGACGAATGCTCCTTCTGCCTAGATCGTGAGCATTCGTAATTCGCATATTCGTACATCATTCGTAATTCGTATCAGTCATATAAAAATCAGCGCAACAGCCACTTAGAAGCCATCTTAATAAAACTCAGTTTTCCGCTTGTGTATGGAGGATATTTCTGCGCCACATCGCCCAAGAAAGACCGAACCATAACTGGTTTTTTGTGCGAGAATGTATCAAAACCAAGCTTGCCATTGTAAGCACCGATTCCACTGTTTCCAACACCACCGAAAGGTAGATCAGGTTGTCCAGCATGTACCATTGTTTCGTTTACACAGATAGCTCCAGAAGATGTTTCGTTCATCAAACGCTTCTTCAATTTAGAATCGTTGCTGAACAGATACATCGCCAATGGACGTTCGCCCGCATTGATGTGATTAATCACTTCATCAAAATTGTCATATCCGATAACGGGCATTATTGGCCCAAAAATCTCTTCCTGCATGGCAGGATGATCCATGGTCACATTATCAATGATGGTCGGAGAAATGTATTTGGTGGCTGCATCGGTAACGCCTCCAACAAGAATATCACCCGTAAGCATCTTGCTCACACGTTGAAAATGTCGGTCGCTTATTAAACGACCAAGATCATCTGAAGGCTTATCTGCAGGGCCGAAAAATTCTTCAATATAATGCTTCACTCGCCCCAAGAATTTATCCTTGATCTTGTTGTTCACGTAGATGTAATCGGGCGCAATGCAGGTCTGTCCCGCATTTTGAAATTTCCCCCAAACCAATCGCTTGGCGGCCACATTCATGTTAATGTTTGTATCAACTATGCAAGGGCTTTTTCCGCCCAACTCCAAGGTAACTGGTGTAAGATGTTTGGCTGCCGCCTGATAAACAATACGACCAATTTCCGTTCCGCCTGTGAATAGCAAATAATCAAATCGCTCCTTCAACAGTTCCGTGGTTTCAGGAACGCCACCTTCAATACTTACAATATATTTTGGGTCAAACGTGTCCTTAATGAGGTCGGCAATGGCTTTGCTGCACGCTGGAGAAATCTCCGAAGGTTTTACAACAGCCGTGTTTCCCGCTGCAATGGCTCCTAAAAGTGGCCCAAAAAGGTTTTTTACAGGATAATTCCAAGGTGCAATAATGAGCGTAACCCCAAATGGTTCGGGCATAATCATCGATGTTCCAGGTTGGAAGAACAAAGGAGTGGATACACGCTCTGGCTCCATCCAATCTTCCAAATGACGCAGATAGTGACCTATCTCGGCAACCGTAACACCAATTTCGGTTGTAAAAGCCTCTTGTGTTGGCTTGTTCAGGTCTTTTTTCAACGCAGCAAGCAGCGCATCTTCGTGCTTGGCAAACGCAGCTTCCAACTTGCGTAATTGTTCTTTTCTGAACTCAATTGGTTTGGTGGCATGCGACCAGAAATAATCGCGTTGCTTTTGAACGATTGCCGAATATGCTGTACCAGTTGCTGGCTTTTCCATTGTTGATTCCATGCTTAGTATTTGATTCCGAGTTTGTTATACAGTTTGGCAAGCACCCACATCGGTCCTACCAGAAAAAATTCGAGGTCTTTAAAAAATGACGGTTTCTTGCCTTCCACTTTGTGCCCTACGAATTGCATAATCCATGAAACTACAAAAACCACAAGAGAAAGTATCCAAACGCTAATTGAACCATTATAGAAATAACAGGCAATCATTCCGATGGATGCAACCACCAACATTCCGATTGAAATGGCGAATGACAACGATAAATAATAAGCAAATACCAAAAGAGATACAATCATCGAAACATTCAATGGCTCGCCTCCCATAAAATCCAATTCAATCGGGAGTTTCACATCCCAAAGCATACCCAACACACTCAGAAAAATGAGTGGAACAAAAATCCAATGGATGAGTTGATTGGTTTCGTTCTGGTGGCTTTCGCTATACTCGCTGAACAGGCGATCAATCTTAGACATTCTTTTATTTGCGTTTGGAATTCAGGTAAAGTTAGCCACTTTGCGTTTTCAATTGGAATGAAGCAGCTATAATTTTCTGTCAATGGATAAACTAAGCACCAGATTCGGTGAATTATTTGGAATGAACGAGCATGTACAACGCTTTTTCTGTCCTGGAAGAGTAAATCTTATTGGAGAACACATAGATTATCTGGGCGGATTGGTAATGCCAACTGCCATCTCGTTGGGAATCACGGCTCTGATTTGTCCAAATAAATCGTCCGAAATTCGTATTCATTCAACGGATTTTGATGACTCTGTTGCGTTCGACTTGAACGCTCTTCCAAGTTCAAAACAGAATCACTGGAGCGATTTCATTCTAGGAGTTTTTCTTCATTTAAAAAATCAGGGAATTGAAATAGCTGGCTGCGATATTCTCATTGACAGCGACCTGCCAACAGGAACCGGACTTTCGTCTTCTGCTGCTCTTGAAGTGCTTTGCTATTTCATGTTCCATTCCATGTTTACAGCAACAGAGCCTAATAAAACCCAAATGGCGTTAGATTGCCAGAAGATTGAGAACGAATTTGTTGGGTTAAATTGTGGTATCATGGATCAGTTTGCGGTTGCAAATGGAAAAGAAAATCATGCAATTATCCTGAATTGCAATACGCTTGAACATGAATTTGCCCCTCTAATTTTGGGTAATTATTCCCTTCTCATCATCAATACCAACAAACCAAGAACCTTGGCAGAAAGTGCTTACAATCAGCGCAGGAAGCAATGTGATGAGGCGTTGCAAATCATTTCAGATTCTCACCCTGTAGAGAATTTGGTCGAAGCAATATTAACCGACCTCGACCTCATTTCAGACCCAATTCTGAAGAAACGAACACGACATGCAATTACCGAACAAGTTCGCGTACAGGATTCGGTGGCTGCATTGCGTTCTGGAAACCTCGTTGCATTCGGCAAACTGATGAACGAGTCGCATACTTCGTTGCGAGATGATTACGAGGTTTCCTGTTCGGAACTCGATTTCGTTACAAACGAGCTTCAAAAAAATGAAGCGTGTTTGGGAGTACGCATGACTGGTGCTGGTTTTGGTGGATGTTGTATTGCTTTGGTGGATGTCAGCTCCATTCAGAGCATCATTCAGTCGCTAAAAAGAACATACAAAGTACGATTCGGACTAGACCCATCATTTTATGATTGCAAACCGTCTCGTGGCGTACATCGTATTATTTAATGATTAAATTAACTTTAAGCCCTCAACATTAATCAAAAAACAACATGAAAAGATTTTTTACTATCAGTACTCTACTGCTATTTACAGCAAGTCAACTTGTAGCTCAACCCGATTGCTCGGATGGTAGATACACCACCTTCAATAAGTTTTCGAGCGTTGATGTGGCCAGTGCAGTCACCTTCGGAAATAACACCGCCTTGAGCGGAAATGCAGCTGATTTAAAAATGGATGTGTATACACCTGTTGGCGATACGGAAACCGACCGCCCTGTGGTAATCATGGCATTTGGAGGTTCATTCATTGGCGGATCTCGCGGTGATGTGGCATTTATGTGTAACATTCTTGCCAAAATGGGCTACGTTGCCATTGCCCCTGACTACCGGGTTGGCTTGTTTTTGCCAAACGAAATCACCACTACGTTGGCCGTTTTGAGAGGAGCACACGACATTAACGCTTGTGTTCGATTTCTTAAAAAGTCTGCTGCCGAAGATGGAAACCCTTACGGAATTGACTGCGAAAGAATTATTGTAGGCGGAATTTCTGCTGGAGCCATCGCAGCCATTCACTCCGCTTACTTAGATAAATTGTCGGAGGTTCCTGCTTATATGGTTGGAGATACTGCAGGCCTTGGCGGTGTTGCTGGAAACAGCGGAACACCTGAATACGGCAGCGAATCGCTTGGCGTATTGAGTTTTAGTGGTGCCATTGGAGATACTTCTTGGATTGAAGCTGGAGACGCTGCCATTGTAAGCATTCACGAAGAGCTCGACAACGTAGTTCCTTACCTTACTCAAGAGGTTTCGGTGTCAGGTTTTCCTACGGGATTGATTGCTTCTGGTAGCGGACATATTCATTTGAGAGCCGATAACGTAGTCCTTCCGAACGCTCTTAAATCGTATCCAAGCGTGGCTAACCACGTTGGATATTTGAGCCCAATAGACCAAACAGCACTTGATTTTGCGATGGACTTCATTGGCGACCTTGTCTGCGGATCAAGCACAAACAGCTGCGCAAAAATTTCATCAACTGGAATAAATAATGTAGAGCGTAATTCCATTTCTATCTACCCAAACCCAACAGAAGGCATATTAAATTTCCGAACTGAGGAAATTGGCACCGTTGAAGTGGTTGATGCAACAGGAAGAATTGTACTGAGTACTTCTTCAAGATTAGGTCAGAACACACTTGACGTAACCGCATTGCCTACAGGTATTTATACATTGAGAACCATTGGAGAACAAGTGGGAACAGCCCACTTCATCAAGCACTAATCGTTTTCCGAATTGCATTGAAAAGCCTCAGAAATCAAATGATTTCCGAGGTTTTTTCTTGGGTTAGACAATAAAATTCAACTACACCGTTTTTACTGAACAAACCCTTACATAGTGGGGTTTAGTTTAAGACCGATGGGTTGAAGTGATACATAAATGGTGGTTGTTTTACTTGGTTTATTGGTTGATCGAGTTATCATGAACCATCGGCTTGGCCTCGGAACCTTCTGGTTTCGGGGCCTTCTTTTTGAACTTGAACATGTTAACAAGTCCTCCAAGATTGCTTTGATCCCACATAACGTGAATATAACTTTGCTTAAACCCATAGCAGAATTTTAGATGGCATTAGGCATCACGTCCCTTTTCAGAAAGAAAGTTGCAGAAGAAAAAGTGGCGGAGTTGTTCGTCAACACTATTTTCAATGCAGTTGACACCAGTTTCATAGAAGTTGCTGAACTTCTAAACAACGACATCAATCTTGTTTCTCAAGCACAAGTAGACCCAGAGAATCAGGATGATTTTCTGATGATTGTGATTGCCGGAAATTTCTATCTGTTGGATGATTATTTTTTTGAAGGGCAAGAAGACCGCATCCGCGAATTGACAATTGAGAAACTTGCAGCTAGCTACAATGTGGATACGGTGACGATGCGAACGGCCATTGACAGCATGATTGCACTCTTCAAAAAGTTAAACTATCCTTCAAAAAACACGCATTACGCAATGAGTCGTGCCGTTTTTCGCAAGTATAAACTCAACGAATATCAGAAGGAATACTTCAAAAACTTGAATACTCCTGACCCGATTCTTCTCAAGAATATTGATGAAATTATGGAGCAGTTCATCGTCAAATGGGATACGTTTACGGACAAGTACCGGATTACTGATTAGTTATTGGGTTATTGGTTATTGTGAAATCAAATAACCAATAACTAGTGCCCAATAACTTCGCGAAGCGCAAAGCGCTCCTCTGCCATTTCACGAATCTGATCACCAATTGCCAAACTGGCCGTGGCTGCCGGACTTGGCGCATTCAAAACGTGTAGCGAGTTTCCTTTTTGTTCAATTCGGAAATCATCAATCGTTTCTCCATCTAAACCAAGCGCCATCGCCCTCACTCCTGCCCTTCCAGGTTGCAGGTCTTCCATTGTCAGGTCTGGAATTAACCGTTGAAGTGTTTGTAGAAAAAGTCGTTTCGAGAAAGCCCTTCGATATTCGTTGTAGGCAAAACCAAAATGCTTGAAAAGCAGGTTCCAAGTTCCTCTAAAAGCCAATGCTTCGGCCGTGTCTTTTAGGCTAAAATCCATCTTTCCGTAGCCTTCTCGTTTGAAGCTGAAAACCGCATTTGGTCCGCACTCTACGCTGCCATCCGTCATGCGTGTAAAATGAACTCCTAAAAACGGAAATTCAGGATTAGGAACAGGATAAATGAGATTTCGAACCTTATGCTTTGCTGCATCAGTCAACTCATAATAATCGCCTCTAAAGCCAACAATAGACATATCCAGCTTCACTCCATCTTTCTTGGCCAATCTATCGGACTGTAGTCCTCCACAGAAAACCATGTACTTGGCCTTGTATGAAGCTTTATTTGTACGGATATTCTTGATGCCTGATTCCTCAACATAAGAAATCACTTCTTCATTGAAAACAACTTTACTTTCCGAATTCAGCGATTCGGTTATCTCTAACATTTTGGCGGTTGCACCTACAAAATCAATGATTCCCGTGTAAGGCACCCAAATCCCTTTGATTCCTGTACAGTGCGGTTCAATTTCCTTAATCTCAGCCGCGTTTATCCAGCGATTGTCGGTCAATCCATTGGCAATTCCGTTGTTGAATACCTTTTCCATGTGCGGAAACTCGGTTTCTTCCGTTGCCACAATGATTTTCCCGCACACATCGTGCTTTATCCCGTGTTCCTTGGCAAAGGCAATGAGTTGGTCTTTTCCTTTCACACAGTTCGTTGCCTTGTAAGAACCGGGCTTGTAGTAAATACCTGAATGAATAACACCAGAATTATGTCCGGTTTGATGTGATGCAGGACGATTTTCCTTCTCGATTAGGAGAATTTTCATTTCAGGATACGCCTGCTGAAAACTGTAGGCTGTGGCTGCGCCTACGATTCCTCCACCTACAATACAGATGTCAAATAGTTTGTCTTCAGCCATTAGCCGCAAATTTACATCATACTATAGAGCCGCAATGCATTGCGGCTTTACGGAAACACGAAATGGAACAAATGTGCCATGCCAAGCCCTAGATAATTGGCAATGGCATAACCGACTAACCCTGTAGTAAGTCCGCTTACAACGATGTCCTTATTCTTGAGCACGCTCGCCACCGGGCCAATAAAAGCAGGCCCGAAAATGCCAGCAACGGACGTGATGAGCGTGGTATCTGCATCAATCCGAAAAATCCAAGAAAGCAGGAAGTGAATGGAAAGTGTTCCTGTAAACACACACGTTACGTAAAGCAATACATTCGGGCTGGCTTGCAGCATTTCGGTGTAGTTAGAAATGGAGCCGATTCCCAGACAAAAAACGAGCAGGAAATATTCCCCAAACTCGTAAGTACGCGGCAGAAACCGAACTTTCTTGATGAAGGAAGCTCCGATGCTCAACGTGGTGACTGCAAGAATTACCGAAGGAGCCGTAATCTTCCCATCAATCAGAATAGAAAAACCAATACTCACGCCTAAAATCAAAGCAGAAAGTAGAAAAGCCAACGTCCACGAACGGGCGAGCGTTCTTTTAGTAGCCATGCGTTCAACCCGCTGATAGTGGAACGTCTCGTCTCTATCGTGCTTTTCCTTGGGGACAAATGACGGCAAGAACTTGAGTGCGACTTTCTGGGCAACAGACAAAAGAAGAATCAGATACAGGGCACTCAGCATCAAATCACAAGCATTAAGCACGATGAAAACTTCATTAGAAATACCGAGAGCGGTACCAATAGCAGCCAAATTGGGTGTGCCGCCTGTATAAACGCCAACCATCATTCCCGATAGTTTCCAAACGTCTTGCACACCCATTTCTTGCAAATGGAAATAAGCAGAAACCGCGAAAGATGAAACGAGAACGGCCACTACAGCTAAAGCAAACGACTTTGCTGTTTGCTTGGCATATTTGAGCCACGCCATAAATCGAGTGGAAAGCAGCATCAATGAAATAGCCAGCGGAACACAACCTTCTGCCACATCCTGACTGAGCTTGATATTGACAGGCGAATTAGGAAGGTTACCAACAATTAAACCCAATGCATAGCACAAAATCACTGGCCCAACCATGCCTGCAAGCTTGTTGCGTTTCACGACTTCCATTACGAGAATCGGGAAAAATAGCATTACGAAAACCTGAAGAAACGATGCAATTGGCATAATCGAATTTAATGAGGGATTTTAACTTAGCAACCATTTGTGCACCGTAGTTATCAAAAGCATAAAAAGAAATTGTGCTTTCTTTGACGCGGAACTATTTTTGATGAGTCTGAACCAACGTATAAAATCTACTTTTTGGAATATTAGGGATGATGGATTCGATGAGTTGCATCGGGTTGAAGTGAAGCCATTCGAACACCATCCTACCGAATTTGAAGACGAACGCGTGAATTCCGCTGTGAAGTACCATAACGAAAAATGGCTCCACAATGAGGTTGTGGTGCGAGCTAAAAACGCTACTGTAGAACCTCAGTATGCTTATGCTGTTGATGGGTTGAGAACAATTATCGGAGCGAGTATTAGAACTCGAGACAATCTTCCGTCACCTATTCCAATGCTTAAAGCCAAGTTTCTTGCGCAGAAAACCAAACTAAAAAAAGCCATTCTGTTCGATGGAAGCATGGGCATCAATTACTTCCATTTGCTCTCAGACGTTCTTCACAAGATTTATCTTTTGGAAAAATTCACTGAAATCGATTGTCCGCTGCTAGTTGGTAGACGAGTTTATTCAAAACCCTTCTTTCAGTTCTTAATCACTCAAACTTCATTTTCGAATTACGATTGGCGACCTATTGATGAGGCGATGGAAGTCAAGGAGCTTTACATCGCTCGTCCGATGCCTTATGGCAAAGAACTTTGGCTCAGAACTAAGGCTGTTTTCATAGAAAATGATCAAGAACTAGCTAGGCAGAAAGCCATTTTTATCAATCGTAAAGGAACGAGGCACATTACTAATTTCAAAGAAATTGAAGTGCTTTTGAATAATCACTCGGTGGACATTATCGACCCAGGATTGTTGAACATGGCAGAACAAGCCAAACTTTTCAATTCAGCTACGCATGTCATCGGTATTCATGGTGCGGGAATGACAAATGTTGCCTTCTGCAATCATGAAAATGTAAAGGTGTTAGAGCTGTGCTCAAACAATCGTATTGGAACGCAGTATTATTGGCTTTGTCAGGCGTTGGGAATCAAATATGATATGATGCTTGGCAGTGAAGCCAATAGCAATCAATCTTTTGAGCTAAATCCGATTGAATTTGAGAAACGTTTAACGAGTTTTCTGATCAATTGAACCGAAACGCCTTCACCGTATCAACAAACAGTTTCACTTTTCTTGGTTCGATATCAGGATAAACTCCATGGCCTAGGTTAGCAATATGACGATAAGGTCCGAAAGCTGTGAGCATTTCTTTTGTCTTTGCCACAATCACTTCATCTGCTGAATAGAGAACACATGGGTCAATATTACCTTGTAACGTTTTCGTAGAACCGATGATAGTTCGACTTTCAGCAATTTCCATATTCCAATCAAGACCTATTGTCTGGCAATTCAACTCACCAAGTTCTTTACGAACGAAATAAGCGCCTTTGGCGAAAACGGTAACCGGAACTTCATCTATCGCATCGCAAATTTGAGCAATATACGGTAACGCGAATTCCTTGTATTGCTCAGCACTTAGAACACCTGCCCAGCTATCGAAAATCTGAACGATGTCTGCACCGGCCTCAATTTGTCCTTTCAAATAATTGATAGTGCTGAGTGTGATTTTTTCTAAAAGCTTGTGAGCCAGAACTGGTTCTGTGTATAGAAATTTCTTCGCTTTTGAGAACGTCTTCGAACCGCTTCCTTCAATCATGTAGCTGAAGATTGTCCAAGGCGCACCTGCAAAACCAATTAACGGAACACGACCATCCAACTCCTTTTTGGTCATGGCGATGGCATCAATTGTATAGCGAACGCCATCGGCTTCGGCTACAACCATTCTCTCAATATCAGCAGCTGTTTTGATTGTTTTCTCAAACCACGGACCTTGCTTCTCCACCATTTGATATGGCAATCCCATTGCTTCGGGAATGACGAGTATGTCTGAGAAAATGATGGCCGCGTCAACCCCCAAATGGTCAACTGGTTGAATGGTTACCTCGCACGCAAACTCAGGAGTTTCAACCAATTCCTTGAAACCGCCCATCTTGGCACGCACTTCCCTGTATTCGGGAAGAATTCGACCAGCCTGACGCATCAGCCAAACTGGAGTTCGTTCTACTTTTTCTCCTCGCGCTGCGCGCAGTAAAAGGTCATTTTTAAGCATGGCGCAAAGGTAATCCTGTAGCCGTAATCGACAACCCGCTTAGGTAAGAACAACCATTGAAGAAGGAATATCTTCTCTGCCCAGTGCACGAAGCATTTTTCCGTGACCTAAAACTGCTTCGGTGAATGTTGGAATGCAATGATATTTCTCCCCAAATTCTTCGGCTGTTTGTCTTACAATTGGAGCTAAAGCGGGATAATGCACGTGGCTCACTTTCGGAAAAAGATGATGCACAACTTGAAAATTCAATCCACCTACAAACCATGTTACCAACTTATTATTTGGAGCAAAATCGGTGGTGGTTCTGAGTTGATGAATGGCCCATTCGTCCTTCATCTTGCCTTCTTCGTTTGGTCTTGAGAACTCGCAAACCTCCATGATGTGTGCAGATTGGAACACCATTCCAAGAATAACTCCACCAATAAAGTGCATAAGAAAAAAGCAACCGAGCGTTCCGTACCAAGGCAAAGGAAGAAAGTAAATAGGCAACGCCAAAGTGAAGAACAAATAGGTCAGTTTTACGAGGATGATGCGAAGTGTGATTAACCCAAAACCGGTATCGTAATTGGTGGTCATTCCAGAATTCTTGTAATCAACCAATTGCTTGAAATCCTTCATAAAAATCCAACTCACCGTCATCAATCCGTAGAAAAACCAACCATAAATGTGTTGGTAGCGATGTACTGCTCTTCGTTTAGCAAATGGCGAAAACCGCAACATGGGGAATGTGACCGTATCGGCATCCAAACCATCAATATTCGTGTAGGTGTGATGAAGGATATTGTGCTGAATTTTCCAGTTTTCGGCACTTCCTCCAACCAAATTCAAAAAATAGCCAACGAATTTATTTACCAAATCATTGCTTGAATAGGATCCATGATTTGCATCGTGCATCACCGACATACCAATACCCGAAATGGCCACACCCATCACCATCCAAGAAAGTACAATGGCTGGTGTTGAGGTAATCACTCCAGTAAGCATCAATATCAAAGGGACTAAATAACTGGAAACAATCACTACGGATTTCAGGTACATCCGACCATCTGCATATTTCGAAATTTTGTTCTCTTTGAAATAGGCGTTTACACGCTTGTTCAAGGTTTTTGAAAAGCTTTCTCCTTCTGCGCGATGCGCAAATTTTACACGATGAATAAGTTCTTGAGCCATAAAAGGAGTAATTAATGTGGTGAATCAAAGGTCGTTGAATTATGCTGACCAATTGTCAGGAAACGGCCAACTCCTTAATACTTACGAACGATGGTTTCTTAGTCCTTTTGCGCGGATCTAAAAATCAAGTAATTCGGGAGAGTCGGAACTGATATTGGAAGTGTTGATACGTTCTCGAATAACAAAACTAACCTATCGACTAGATTTGATGTAATTTGAACCCTAATGAACAATTACAAATACACCAGCTTTGTACTGTAATCTAAAATCGCCAATTATGAGCACCAATCAAATAGGACTAAACACAAAAAAGTCAAACCAACTTGCCAAAGAGCTGAATGTGCTATTGGCCAATTATCAGCTATACTACCAAAACCTTCGTGGTTTTCATTGGAACATTCAAGGCCCAAGTTTTTTCGAGCTTCACCTGAAGTTTGAGGAATTGTATAACGATGCCATCCTAAAGGTGGATGAAATTGCGGAGCGCGTTCTCACACTTGGCGAAACGCCTTATCACACGTTCACGACTTATTTGGAACATTCTTCCGTTAAAGAATCAGTTAATGTGAGTGATGGGCAAACTTCGGTTTCGACCACACTTGCTAACTTGAAAACGCTCTTGGAAATCGAACGAAAAATTCTTGATTTATCTAGCGAAGCTGGAGATGAAGGGACGAATTCGCAAATGAGCGATTACATCAGTCAGCAGGAAAAAACGGTTTGGATGCTGACGGCCTATTTGGGCAAGAAGTGAACTAGAAAAATGATAGAAGAAAAAATTTAAAAGGATCACGTTTTTCCCTTCTTCATTTTCTCCTTTTTCTTTCCTTATGAACAGGTGGATTATCATAGTCTAATTTACCGCCCCATTGGTTCATTTGACGTTGAGTCCAAGATTGGCGACCTCGAACAAAACCGCTTGGTCTACTAACGGAATATCGCCTCGGACTTGGAAGTATACTTGCCAAAAGTGCTGCTTGTGAACTTGATAAATCAGCCGCATCTTTTCTAAAATAATGTTGCGAAGCCGCTTGAGCGCCATAAATTCCATCACCCATTTCAATCACGTTTAGATAGACTTCCATGATGCGTTCCTTACTCCAAATAAGTTCTATCAAGCCCGTAAAATAGACCTCTAATCCTTGACGAACCCACGTTCTTCCTTCCCATAGGAATACGTTTTTAGCCGTCTGCTGACTGATGGTACTTGCTCCTCGAACTTTCTTTCCTTTGCTGTTGTGCTCGATGGCTTTTTCGATGGCCTCCACATCAAAACCGTAGTGGTTCAGAAACTTCTGATCTTCGGCACAAACCACGGCCAACTGCAATTTATTGCTGATGTTTTCTAGCGGTTCCCAATCCTTATAGAGTACAATTGGCTTATCCTCCTGAAACTGTTCAACGCATCGCGTCAGCTGTAGAATCGTAACTGGAATTGGAACGAAACGATAGATGACTACCATTCCTACACTGAATAGGAAAAGGCCGAGAATGGTTTTTCCAATAAATCGGAAAATACGCTTGACCCAGCCACCTGATTTGGCAGATTTAGGCTTTTTCGCAGTGAGCTTTTTTAGAGATGGTTTTTTCGCCATGTTGAGATACAAGAACGGGCGCCCGAATCTCGGACGCCCGTTTTCAAATGTAAGTAAGAATTATGCGTTGGCCGCGGCCTCTGCTTTAATCATGTTAAGAGCCGAACCAGCTTTGAACCACTCAATTTGTGCTTCGTTGTAGGTGTGGTTTGCAAGAATAGAATCTTTAGATCCATCAGCATGAACAAACTCCAACGTCAACGGCTTACCAACTGAGAATGACGTAAGATCAGTAAAGTTGATGGTGTCATCTTCTTTAATCTTGTCGTAATCCGCTTCATTAGCAAACGTAAGCCCCAACATTCCTTGCTTCTTCAAGTTCGTTTCGTGAATACGAGCGAATGACTTCACCAAAACCGCACAAACACCCAAGAAACGTGGCTGCATGGCCGCGTGCTCACGTGATGAGCCTTCTCCGTAGTTACTATCTCCAACTACAATGGTTGGAACGCCAGCCGCTTTGTAAGCTCTAGCTACCGCAGGAACTTCTCCGAAAGAGCCGTCCAATTGGTTTTTAACCTTATTGGTTGCCCCACCGAAAGCGTTCACCGCACCAATCAATGTGTTGTTTGCAATATTATCTAAGTGACCTCTGTAACGCAACCAAGGACCGGCCATAGAAATGTGATCCGTGGTACATTTTCCTTCCGCTTTGATGAGCAATTTGGCTCCTGTGATGTTTTTTCCATTCCAAGGGGCAAATCCTGCCAACAATTGAAGTCTATCGCTATCTGGATTGACTTTCACAATCACCGAACTTCCATCCTCAGCTGGAGCTAGATATCCTGCATCTTCTACGGCAAATCCTTTTGGAGGAAGCTCCCAACCTGTTGGTTCAGCCAATTTTACTTGCTCACCTTTATCGTTGGTAAGCGTGTCTGTTAGTGGGTTGAAGTTCAAATCTCCAGAGATTGCCAATGCAGCAACCATTTCTGGCGAAGTAACAAATGCGTGTGTGTTTGCATTTCCATCCGCACGCTTGCTGAAGTTTCTGTTAAATGAGTGAACGATTGTGTTCTTCTCGCCTTTATCAGCGCCAGCTCTATCCCACTGACCAATACATGGGCCACAGGCGTTTGTAAAAATCCGTGCTCCGAGTTTTTCGAATGTGTTGATAAAACCATCACGCTCAATTGTGAAACGAACTTGCTCTGAACCTGGGTTGATACCAAACTCAGCCTTTGGCCTAAGCCCTTTTGCCAAAGCATCTTCTGCAATGGAACAAGCTCTCGAAATATCCTCGTACGATGAGTTGGTGCAAGATCCAATTAAACCCCACTCCACTTTAGTTGGCCAACCTGCTTTTGCAGAAGCTGCTTTCATATCGGCAACTGGTGTAGCCAAATCTGGCGTAAATGGCCCGTTGATGTATGGCGAAAGTGTAGAAAGGTCAATCTCAATTACCTGATCGAAATACTTTGCAGGATTGGCGTAGACCTCTGCATCTCCCGTCAAATGTTCTTTAATTCCATTTGCAAGTTCAGCAACATCTGCACGGCCAGTAGCATTTAGGTAACGCTCCATGCTTTCGTCATATCCGAAAGTTGAAGTTGTTGCACCAATCTCTGCGCCCATGTTGCAGATGGTTCCTTTTCCTGTACAAGACATGCTGTTTGCGCCCGGCCCGAAATACTCAACAATAGCACCTGTTCCACCTTTTACAGTAAGAATACCAGCAACTTTCAGTATAACGTCTTTCGGAGCCGTCCATCCGCTCAATTTTCCAGTCAATTTCACACCAATTAGCTTTGGAAATTTCAACTCCCAAGGCATTCCTGCCATTACGTCAACCGCATCAGCACCACCAACTCCGATGGCTACCATTCCCAAGCCACCTGCATTTACAGTGTGGCTGTCTGTTCCAATCATCATTCCACCTGGGAATGCGTAGTTCTCCAACACGACTTGGTGAATGATACCCGCTCCTGGCTTCCAGAAACCGATACCATATTTGTTAGAAACGCTTTCAAGGAAATTGAAAACCTCAGAGCTTTTGTTCATTGCTTCCTGAAGGTCAGCAGTTGCACCAACTCGCGCTTGAATTAAGTGATCGCAATGCGTTGTAGATGGGACAGCAACTTTCGACTTTCCAGCCTGCATGAACTGCAACAAGGCCATTTGAGCCGTTGCATCCTGCATTGCAACTCTGTCTGGAGCAAAATCAACGTAGGATTTTCCTCTTTCGTGAGCTAGAGTTGCCTCTCCATCCCAAAGGTGGGTGTAAAGGATTTTCTCAGCCAAGGTGAGTGGTTTTCCGACCGCTTTTCTCGCAGCGGCCACGCGTGAAGGGTACATTGAGTACACCTTCTTAATCATATCCAAATCAAAAGCCATTTTTATAGTAATTAGTTGATTAGCAAACTAGCTTATTAGTAGATGAACAATTCAATCCCGAATCCGTTCATTTGAAGCGCAAAAGTAGGGATTCGAGATGCCATAATCAAGGTAGTTTTGTGACACTTGAAGCATGAAACTTATAGCCCCAAAAAGCTACCTTGCGCAAGCGCGAACAGAGGAATGGATAGAAAGTATTTTCAGCTTGTAATTGAGAATGTGAAAGTGGCTTTCGGTTCTATCCGAAGTCAGTGGTTGCGCGCTATACTTACCATGCTCATCATTGCCATTGGCATTACAGCCTTGGTTGGAATTCTGACCTCCATCGATGGGATAAAAAGCTCCATTACGAGCAATTTCACGAGTATGGGAGCAAATACATTCACTATTCGAAACCGAGGAAGCAACATCCGCATCGGACGTGGCGGCAAAAAACCAAAGAGCTACACGCGGATCACCTATCGCGAAGCAGAACGATTTCAGGAGACGTTCAATTTTCCAGCATTGGTGAGCGTTTCAGCCTATGCTTCATTTGCTTCGACTTTGAATTATGGTTCGCAGAAAACCCAGCCGAACATCAACGTGATGGGTTGCGATGCCAATTATTTTGCAACGAGCGGATATGATTTTGAACTCGGAAGGAATTTCTCAGAAACAGAACTGCGCTTCGGAATCCCTGTAATCATTCTTGGGATGGAGGTGAAGGACGTGCTGTTTAAAAAGAATACCAATCCGATAGGAAAAGAGATTGCGATGGGCGGATCCAAATACACGGTGATTGGAATTTTGGCTGAGAAAGGTTCGAGCATGGGTTTTGGGGGTGATAAGACCTGCATGATAACGCTAACAAATGCGCGGCAACACTACCTGAGTCCGAAAACCTCCTTCACCATCAATGTGTTGGCAGATAATGTGGCCACATTGGAAAGTGCCATCAGCGAATCGACCGGGACCTTCCGCGTGGTGCGTGGGGTGAATGCTGGTGAAGAAAACAACTTCGAGGTGGTGCGCAGCGACAACCTTTCTAAAATGTTGGTGGAGAACCTTTACGAAGTACAAGTAGCGGGATTTCTGATTGGAATTATCACTTTGATGGGCGCAGCCATCGGTCTGATGAACATCATGCTGGTTTCGGTTACGGAACGTACACGTGAGGTTGGTGTTCGGAAAGCCCTTGGAGCAACCAAAGCTTTTATTCGACTTCAGTTTCTGGTTGAGGCTGTTTCCATCTCTGTTCTAGGAGGAATGTTCGGAATTGTATTTGGAATAATGATTGGCAACGGTGTTTCAAGTTTTATCGGTGGCGGTTTTATTATTCCTTGGTTGTGGATAATTGTTGGTGTAATTATTTGCTTTGTGGTTGGCGTTGTTTCAGGAATTTACCCTGCGATAAAGGCTTCTAATTTGGATCCGATTGAGAGTTTGAGGTTTGAGTAGAGTTTACTGAGTTGATAAGTTTGTAGAGAGATAAGGTTGATAAGTGGATAGAGTCGTCAACCTTTTGAAAGTTGACTACTCTGACTGACTGATAAAATTGGCAGATGGCGTGCGTTAAGGATTGCCTCGGCATCCTTTTCTGAGGAACGAAGAAAAGATATATCCGCCTGAGGCGGACTTACCGCGTTTTTGGGCGTGGGAACGCCCGAGCAAAAAAAGCCTCGACTAGTTTCCTAATCGAGGCGATATTTAATAGTTGAAAATTCTCAACTGGCGACTAACACCAAATTCGTGAAGGAACCGGTAAGTATCACCGTGCTCGGTGGATTCTGTCCGTCAGAAATCTCTGTGACCCAAGACCCACTAACAGAATAAGTAGAGGTTACTCCGACTGCCTGCAGCAACTGTACACTTGTAATAGCGAGCGAGCCACTAACGAGTTCATCAAACGATGCCGGTTGTTGACTATCTAAATTAGCGTATTGAGCATTAGCTAATGCATAGGTACCCGTTTGCAAACCCGGAAAAGGTGCTCCCATGCTGAATACATAATCAGCACTTGACCCCACCACACTGAGCAGTCCTGTTGAACTGATGTAATTCGAAATCATTGAATGTGTGTTGCTGACACCATCATTTTGCGAATTGGTGAAGGCGTAGGATTGAGAAACTGCTCCGCTTACTGTGACCGTAGCCGTCAGACTAGGATAGATTATATCACCATCATCGTCCTTGTCCTTGTTGCACGAACTGATTGATAACGCTATTCCAATAAATAGAATTGACGAAAACAAAGTTGACCTCATAATTTTAAATTTTAGTTAGTACAATGTAGGAATATATTAACCCCATTTATTTTGAGATGATTTATATCAATAAAAAAGGGCGATTTGACTTAGTCAAATCGCCCTTTCTAATTTCTATTGGTTTAGGATTACTCCGCTACCACTTCGAATTCAAACTCTCCTTCCACTTCTTTGTGAAGTCGGATAGAAGCAGTGTATTTTCCAAGTGTTTTAACTGTAGCTTCTTTCAAACCTACTTTCTTACGGTCAACCTCAACTCCTGTAGCGGTCTTAATAGCGTCTGCAACTTGAATGCTATTTACAGATCCAAATATTTTGTCTCCTTCGCCTGCTTTTGCACCAACTTTGATGTCGCCAGCTTGAATCTTAGCCAACAACTTGGTTGCCTCATCAATCAATTTAGCTTCGCGGTGAGCGCGTTGTCTTAGGTCTTCCTCTCTTACTTTTTTGGCACTTGAAGTAGCCAAAACAGCCAATCCGTTAGGAATGAGGTAATTTCTTCCGTATCCGTTCTTAACGGTAACAAGATCATTCTTGTCGCCTACAAACTCTACGTCTTTCTTAAGTATGATTTCCATAATTCTCTTACTTCATAAGGTCAGCAACGTAAGGCATCAGAGCAATGTGTCGGGCACGCTTTACAGCCTGTGCAACTTTGCGTTGATACTTCAAAGATGTTCCGGTAAGTCTTCTTGGAAGAAGCTTTCCTTGCTCATTGATAAAAGCCAAAAGGTAATCTGGATCTTTGTAATCGATGAACTTGATGCCATATTTTAGAAAACGGCAATACTTATCTCTTGTAACTTCTACTGTAGGTGGATTCAGATATCTGATCTCTCCTTCTTTCTTTCCTGCCATGATGCTTAAGCTTTAGCTGGTTTAGGGTTCTTTAATCTGGTTCTTCTACCTTCCGCGTATGTTACATGGAACTTGTCCATTTTTACGGTTAGGAATCTGATTACTCGTTCGTCACGCTTGAATTTAAGTTCAAGTTCAGCAATCAGCGAAGGGTTGGCTTGGAACTCAAAAAGGTTGTAAAAGCCGTTGGATTTCTTTTGGATTGGATACGCCAATTTGCGTAGCCCCCAATCTTCCGCAGAGACAATTTTGCCTCCATCAGCTTTTATGAACTTTTCGTAATCCTTTACCGCTTCCTTCATCTGAGCTTCAGACAAAACGGGAGTTAAAATGAAAACGGCTTCGTACTGGTTCATAAATAAATTATTTGTTTGTGTTTAAATGCCCGCAAAAAAGCGGACGGCAAAAGTAACGATTCAGTTTGTTTATACAAACGCCTTTCAGTAACCCGTTCAAGCCACGAAAAAGCCCAATTGACAGGAAGGATTCGTGTGGAGCAAAAAAATAACTGATTCCCAGTTTTACTATCACCAAATCCCCCGCCTCGTACCTCGGCACCCCCTTTGAATGGGGAAACCGCTACTTACCAAAATTGTTAAAGGACGAATCAACTTCTTTATTCAAACCAACTGGCACTAAAATATGGAATCAGGAAAAACATGTTAATTCTCACCGCAAAACTTCCATCTCCCGTTTCTATTCGTAACTTTTCACCTTAAAATTCTGATGACATGAGAACATTTACTCGTTTTGCAGCTCTGCTTAGTTTTATGTTGGGGATTGGTGGCACTGCCCTTTCCCAGAATTATGCTGGCAATCAGGAACAGCTTCGGAAATATGAATCAGATGAACTGTATGAAGATAAGGCTGACCATGATGTCAACGGAAAATGGGTGGGAACGGAGATTCAATATGATGAAACGGGAACATTCATCAAGGTAAAATTCGACATCGTTTTCGATTTCGTTCAGGATGGAAATAAGGTCACGGGAACGTCTTACATCAAGGATAAACTGCATGAGGATGTTGGCTACATGAATATCCGTGGTTATGTGATTGGTGATAAGTTACACTTTGAAGAATATGAATTGACGGGACAGAAATGGGAAACTCCGAATCGCGTCTGGTGTTTTAGAACAGGTGTGTTGGATCTTACCAAGTTAAGAAGGCAGATGCAGCTTTCTGGCGATTACGATGCGTATGCGGCTTACGATTACCATCCATGTAGAGACTATTGCCACACGGTGGTGCAAAAAGCGGTTGGCGATGAACGCCCTGAAGTTGCTGACCATAAATTTGGATTAACTGATGAGGATAATCTGATTTCTGTGGCACCAAGCCCGTTCCGTGATCAGACCACGCTTTCGTACACACTTTCTGATGCCGCTAATGTGCAATTGGATGTATTTGATCTTTCGGGAAGAAAAGTGATTGAACTTACAAAAGGAACTCAAACTGCTGGAAAATATTCCTCCATTTTTGAAGCCAACGGAAATCCTCCTGGAAGCTATTTGGTTCGTTTGTTCGTGGACGATAAACTTTACACGAAGCAGGTTGTACTTATGAGATAATCATTATATTTGTACAGCTGTAAAAGGGAAAACATTAAGGTCGTGGAGAAGCAATTCTTCACGGCTTTTTTGTTTCTGGTCACTTACAATTGTAAACAATCACACCTTTCGCTTCTTCGTGACCCAGTTCCGCTGCTTTTTTCCAATCAATACATGCTGATTTTGAGTCGCCAGCTCGTGCTCTGGCCTGTCCTCGACTGTAGTGTGCTTCGGCCAGATTCGGATTCATTTCAATAACGCGTGTATAATCTTCAATGGCAGCTTCGTAGTTCTTCAATTTCTCAAACACTTCGCCACGAATCAGGAACAGTTGTGCCTCTGGATTTTCCTGTTTCTCCATCGCCCGCGAGTAATAGGTAAGCGCATCCACGTACTCCTCAATTTCATACGAAACCCTTCCAATATCCCATGTGAGCTGAACATTGACAGGATTCAATTCAACCACCTTTTTGTAATCTGAAAGTGCCGACCTCTTATCATCCAAGCGCATGTAAAGTTCCGCTCGGCTGAAATATGTGTTCATGAGGTTTTGGTCTTTCAGGGCAATCACGGTATCGAAATCTGCCAACGCTTGCTTATTCATTCCCAAGCGAATGAAGGTCTGCGCACGGTTCAAGTATGCTTGCGAACCCAACGAAGAGCCAAGTTCGATGGCTTTGGTATTTGCATCCTTCGAGGCAGCGTAATCACCGATGTTGATGGCGGCAAGCGCCATCCAAAAGAACCCATCTCCATTCTTGGGTGATAATTCTACCACCTTCTTGAAATCCGAAAATGCAGCTTGAAAATCGTTTTGAGACCGCTTCACCTGACCGCGATAGAGGTAGCAAGTGGGATTGGTCAAGTCTGCCTTTATGGCCCAATCAAACCAGCGCGAAGCTTGTTTGAGATCACCCTCATTAAACGAATTGACACCCAACTCCAAGAAAGATTGCCCAACAGCAAGTTGAAAATTCAAAAGAAATAAAACGCAAAACAGAAGTCTGCTCATTCGATTCTTGAAATGAAAGACACAAGTTAGCCATAGCCATCAACAAATACAGGATTTGAACGCAAAAAGCCGCGAAAGTCCAAGACTTTCACGGCTTTTCATATTTAATCAATAGTTGTTATCGAATCAACGTAATAGCTCCATTCTGCTTGAAGTCGCCCAAACTATGCTCATTCAAGACATTTAGCGTGTAATAGTAGGTTCCTGCTTCTGCCTCTGCTCCAGCTGGCGTTCTACCGTCCCAGAAAATTTCTCCCGAAGCATCATAGTGCATAATCAATCCCCAACGGTTATAAATGGTCAGTTCATACTCATCAACACCAAAGTTTCCAAAGAACAAATGGTCGTTGTATCCATCTCCATTCGGAGTGAACACGTTAGGAATGTCGATGATTTGCGTGATCTCAATCTCAACCGTATCCGTATCAACACATCCAAATTCATTTTCTACCGTGAGAATGACGGTAAAGAATTCTTCGTTGCTGAAAGAATGTTCTGTATTCTGATCAACTTCAAATTCGCCATCACCAAAATCCCACAACCAATCTACAATGGAGCTATCGCCTGATATATCGTTGAATTCGACATCTACTTCCAGTTGGCCGTTACTGCTGGCTCCAATGAGTGCATTTGGTGAAGGATAAAGACTAACAAGCACCGAATCTGAACTCGTAGTCGAACAGAATTGATTGCTAACCGTAACTATATAGTTGGTCACAGAATCTGGTGAAACCGTGATGCTAGATCCCGTTTCCCCATTGCTCCAAACATAGTTTTCGCCTCCTGAAGCTGTCAGAGTTACTTCTCCTTGAGCACACATCCACTGGTCTTCCAAAACAACGGCTATTGGAACTGCGCCAACCGTCATAATCGGAGCGTTATCCGTAGCAGTACAACCATTGGTATCGGTAACAATCACGGTGTAAGGCGAAGAATCTACAACGGTCAATGTCGCTCCATTTTCACCGCTAATTATTGAACCGTTTTCCAGCCATTCGTAGGTCACTGCATCTGGAGAAACTGCAAGCAGATCAGCAGATTCGCCCTCACAGAAGATGATGCTACCCGTTACATTCACACTTACCGTTGGAAGGTCAAATACAACCACTTCGATTGTATCAGAATCATACGAACAGCCATTGGCATCAACCACAGAAACCACGTACTCTCCTGATTCGCTGACAGTGATTGACTGTGTTTGTTCGCTATTCGGATTCCAATAGTAGGATTGTCCGCCTGTGGCTGTTAAAACAACATTACCACCATCGCAGAATTGAGTTGTTCCGCCAGCAGTAATGTTGATCTCCGTTGCTTCATGCACGGTTATGTCAACCGTATCAGAAGCAGCCACGCAGGTATTTGCATCGGTCACTCCAACAGCATACAATCCAGCAGAGATTCCGCTGATGGTTTGCGTTGTCTGTCCATTGTTCCACAAGTATGTGAAAGGTGTGTTATTCTGAACAGTGATCGGAGTGGCCGTGGCCGTTCCATCCAGACCATCATTACAGCTCACATCTGTTCCTGTTACAACCACATCCAAATCACACGAAGGTGGATTTACGATATTGCTTGTGGTGAATTCGCAACCGATGGAATCGGTCACAACAACCGTATACGGTCCAGCAGAGATTCCGCTGATGGTTTGCGTTGTCTGTCCATTGTTCCACAAGTATGTGAAAGGTGTGTTATTCTGAACAGTGATCGGAGTGGCCGTGGCCGTTCCATCCAGTCCATCATTACAGCTTACAGCAGTTGCCGTCACATCCAGATCACAGGTTGGAGGGTTGATGACCACGCTTGTTGTGAATTCACAGCCATTGGCATCGGTAACAGTTACCGAATAGATCCCAGCGCAAAGGTCAATTGCAGTGGCGTTTGTTTGACCATCGCTCCAATCATATGAATAAGGAGGTGTTCCACCACTTGGCACCGCAACTGCAGAACCATTGCAGCCGTTTACCAATGTTTCGTCAAAGGCCGTGACCACCGCATTCAGCACATTAGGCTGACCAACAACCGAGCTACACGATACGAAACATCCATTCGCATCCGTCACGGTAACTCCGTAGTTTCCAGCGGTCAATCCTGTTTGAGACGCATCCGTGTTAGCGTTACTCCAAGCGTAAGTGTATGGTGCAGTTCCACCATCAACATTCACTTCAACACTTCCATTAGCATCTCCATTGCAAAGCGCGTTTTCCGAAGTGCAAGTCGGAATCAACGCATCTGGTTCAGAAATCGTGTAAGAACCTGTGGTCGTGCAGCCGTTCACGTCCTCAATAGTAACGTCATAAGTTCTCGCTTCAAGTCCAGCTAAATCTTCTGAAGATGAAGTGAATCCGTTCGGGCCAGTCCATGAAATAAGGTAAGACTGGCACGTTGAACCGCCCATAATCGTAATGTCAATCTCGCCATCCGAAGCACCATTACAGGAAACACCTGCTCCACCAACGTATTCAGAAACCTCGAAGCCATCGATTTCCAATGCTTCTGGTTCTGATAATGTGATTGTTTCTGTTTCCGTAGAACCGTTCGCATCGGTGACAATCACCGAGTAGATTCCAGCACCAAGACCAATTGCGGTCTGCGTGCTCTGTCCATCAGACCATATATATGTATAAGGAAGACATCCGCCAGAAACATTGACCGTGGCAGTTCCATCGGTTGCTCCATTGCAACTGATATTCGCACCACAAACTACCGTTGAAGGGTCGATTGTCAGAACAAGTACAGATGGCGTGATGACCACATCAAATGAACATGTGGCCGTGTTGCCAGCGAGGTCGGTTGCCGTATACGTAACTGTGGTAGTTCCAACTGGGAATGAATCGCCAGAATTGTGCGTGCTTGAAAGCGTTGCCGAGCAGTTATCATCAGCCTGTGGAATGTTCCAAGTAACAACTGGAGAACAATCCGAACTTGAAGGAGTGACTGGGATGTCATTCGGACAACCAGCAATTGATGGATCTTCATCATCCGTTACAACCACATCTTGCGTACAAGTTGCCGTGTTACCGTTCGCATCGGTTGCCGTCCAAGTCACAGTTGTTGTTCCTACTGAATAA
>JBDNJH010000075.1:0-19775 GCA_041687875.1 Flavobacteriales bacterium
GCCTTGTTCCTTCTGTAAAATACCGTATCTTCATTGCTCATTTTTGGGTGTGCTAAAGTGTTCTTCTTTTTTGTTTAACTCGCTTAAAGATAGCACTTTGCACCCAAATTTGAACTGTCAATCATGAATTTTTCGGGTTATGTATTTAGATAGCTCGGGAAATTACTGACGAATGGTGGTGGTAATCTTTAGGATTTCTTGTTCCCAGTCTGTTTTTGTTTTCATCGGTCTTTTACTGTTTTATTGCGTGTTTGTCAAAATCACCTTCATTGCCTTTTCTTTAGATGCATTCCCGAAAACTTCATAGGCATGTAGCATTTCATCCAATTTGAAATGATGAGTGATCAATTTTTTCGGCTCTAATTTTCCTGAAGAAACCGTTTTAAGCAACATTGGTGTTGTGTTGGCATTCACCAATCCCATTGTAATGGTGATGTTGCGGATCCAGAGATTTTGAATTTGCAGGTCCACAGGCTTACCATGCACACCAATGTTCGCGATGTGTCCATCTGGTCGGACTATATTCTGGCAGATGTCGAATGTTGCTGGAGCTCCAGCAGCTTCAATAGCTACATCAACACCATCCTTTGTCTCTGAAAGTATTTTCTTGACAGCGTCTTCTTCTCCTGAATTGATAGTATCTGTTGCGCCAAGTGTCTTGGCCATTTTCAGACGGTTATCATCCAGATCAATCATATAGATTTTTGCTGGAGAATAGAATTGCGCGGTTAGCAGAGCCGACATACCGATGGGCCCAGCCCCCACAATGGCGATGGTATCGCCTGGTTTAACTCGCCCGTCCAGTACGCCAATTTCGTGACCTGTTGGAAGTATGTCGCTCAGCATCACCGATGCTTCTTCATCCACTCCTTTCGGAATTGGGTAAAGACTATTGTCAGCATGAGGAATACGAACGTATTCTGCCTGTGTGCCATTAATAAGGTGGCCTAAAATCCAACCGCCATCTTCACAATGAGCGTACAACTGTTTCTTGCAGTATTCACAACTGCCATCAGAGGTGATGCAGGATATAATCACATGGTCGCCTTTTTTTTTGAAATTGCTAACCGAAGAACCAACCTCTTCAACCACGCCAACACCTTCATGACCTAATGTAGTTCCTGGTTTGCAGGTTGGCGTTTTGCCATGCAGAATCCCCAAATCAGTACCGCAAATCGTGGTCTTCAGAATCTTAACCAGTGCATCCGTTGGTTTTTCAATACCAGGTTTTGGAATGTCTTTCCATTCAATTTTCTCTGGGCCGCCATATACAAGGCCTTTCATGGTTTTTTTACTTTCCTGAGAAGTGCCGTTTGACTGGTCTTTTTTAATCGTAGCAACTGGAGTTGACATCTTTCTTGGTGTTTTGCGTATCTGAATCATTTCACCACAAAGTTGACCCGTTGAGATTCAGAGACGTTACACAATAAGATGTAATAGTTACATCATTCCCACATTACCAACTTTTCAAAATGGTTTTGCAACAGGTATGTGTAAAAAAGGCCCAGACAATCAGGTCGCCTCAGTGATGTTTCAACTTACCTTCTATTGTTTTCAAGGAGGCCTTCAATTTTTCGAGAGCCTCAAACAGCGCCTGTTCAATGGTGTCAGAAAGGCACGTTACTGCAATAGGCTGTCTGTTTTCCAAGCGTGCTTCTAGCATGCAGCGTTTGTCTTTCCTTCCAGACTTATCTCCGTTCTCATCTGAAAGATGCACTTCTATGCGTGTGATGTGGTCTTTAAACCTAGACAATTCGTCTGTGATGGAAGTATTCACAAATGCTTCCAATTTTTCGTCTCCTTCTATGTTTTTGTCGGTATTGAATTGAATGATCATGGTTTTTTGGTCTTAAGGAGTTCGATTAATCGTGATGCTGAACTTCAGCACAAAGAGCGTTATTTACCTTTCCCCGATTCTTACACAATAAGATGTAATAGTTACATCATTCACACATTCGAGATAGTAAACCGAGCCCGAAGACTATGCTCGCGATAAGCAGCAAAGCGCTGAGTTCTTTAAGTGATTCCATACCGGATTAGATCCAATTCTGTACCATCTGCAACAGCGTTTTCATTTCAATTGGATGGTGGTGCAACGAAAGAGATGGTCAAATTACGTCCAAGGCATCTCTCAACTTGTTACACAATAAGATGTAATAGTTACATCATTCACACATTGCAAATCTTCCAAATTGCGTGTCCACCCAAAATTCCGCAATCCGCGCACATCCGTTTTATCACTAACCGTTCGGCACGGGTATGTATTCGAGCAACGCGATAATCTGCGTTCAATTTTTTCTCTATTTACTTTCCCCTCTGCGTCTCCCGAAAAAATGCGACACGTTCTGCGTGCAATTCAAGGAATTTAAACCTCAAAAACATTCGTCAAATATCGTTTACGCACATCCCTATAGATGTAGAAATCCGAGTCAATGCTTGCAACTTCCGTATAGTTCTTTAGTTCCGAAGCAACAATAAGCGAAGCATCGGCAAGATCCATCGGCACATCATCAAATTTCTCCATGAGTTCTGTAAATCGAAAAACATGTGATTCACTCAATTCAACAAGCCGAAGACCGCCACGTTCTATCCATGTTAAGAAGTTAAGCTGTGTGCGTACGCTGAAATCCAGCATGTGGCTCACCTCTGTCACAACAGGCCAAGTTGTCCACAGTTCACCTTTAAAATCCTTGATAAACTGCATTGCTTTGAGGTGATATTTATCGCTCCTGTCAAAAAGGGCAATCAACGGCCCAGCATCAATGAGAATGCTTTTCACGTAGTTTTTTCTTCAAAGTGGATTTGTAGGTGGTGGATAAATCGGGGTTTCCGCTCGCTCCTGCGCCAAAAAGATCTTCGCCCAAATCAAAGGGAGAATGATCCGACTGAACACTGTTTAAATATGCTACCAATGCCTCTTTCACAACGGACGATTTGGAAAGATTCATCTGCTGACTGTAATCGGCCAGTTTCTTTTCAATTTCCTTATTTAAACGAACATTCAACATCTCAACAATTTTGTATTACAAATGTATTACTTTTTCCGATGCAATCCGCTTCCACAAAAAAACGCCCCAATTTCTCGGGGCGCTTCATCGCTGTACTCTCTATTTCTGTTCGGATTAAGCCGCCAGCTTCACCTTGTGTTTTTCCATCAACTGCCGCAAGCTAATAAGCGCATAACGCATTCTTCCTAGCGAAGTATTAATGCTCACTTCAGTAACCCAAGCAATTTCCTTGAACGGCATCTTTGCATACACACGCATCAGCAAAACTTCCTTCTGATCTTCAGGAAGCATGGTGATAAGAATCCTCAATTCCTGATGGATCCTTTCCTTCACGAATTCCTCCTCGCGGTTCAGGTCTTCGCTACCTAAAATATCAAAAACGTCAAACTCCTCGGTCGCATGCTGCATCCGCATCTTCTTCAGTCTTCTAAAATGATCCACAACCAGATTGTGTGCAATTTTCAACATCCAAGGGCGGAATTTTCCTTCCTCTAGATATTTACCAGATTTAAGTGTTTGAATCACCTTCACCAAGGTGTCTTGGAAAAAATCATGGGCAAGATTCCTGTCCTTCAACAGCAGAACCAAGTAAGTGAATAACCTATCCTTGTGGCGGTTCACCAACTCTTCAAAACAAATTTCTTCACCATTAACGTACAAACGGATCAGTTCCTGATCACTTAGGGCAGTAACTCGCATAGCTTCTCTCTTTAGGTTAGACTTAGTAAAATCTTATAAGAGTAGAGTGTTTGCTATGAGCTTATTTTTTGGTTAATGCCTTGGGCAGTTACATGAGTTAACGGCCTCCGTTTTTATTTATTGTGCCACAACTAAAATATTTTTTTGCTGTTGACTGAGACAAAGATTAGAAGATTAATCAGAACCCGCGTTGATGAATGATAAATTTGCAACCCTTTTAACAATTATTGCAACAATGCCCCAAATTCAAGCAAAAACCTCCACCAACGTTAAGGAAGTTTGTTTGGAGCCTGTCCTGAGTTTGTCGGAGGGCGTTCCCCACGCAGAAAAAGCGAGGGTCGGGCTTTCCGCTATATCTTTTTTTCGTGCCTCAGAAAAGGATACCGCTACAATCCCTAACGCGGCTCAATCTGCAAACCTCACTTTGTCATTCCGAGGAACGAGAAATCTAATTATCAAACCTCTCAAGTGGCTTTCTTCTTCCTCGCAACAAACAAATTCACACAATGCCCATCCTCCGCCTAAGGCGGATGCCGAGGAACGAGGCGGGGGATTTCTTCATTCGTCAAATATCGTCCGCCTCAGGCGGATTCGTAATTCGTATCAGCCATGATGCCCGACCCAAAACACAACATCATCATAAAAGGTGCGCGGCTTCACAACCTCAAGAACATCGACCTTGTCTTGCCACACAAAAAGCTCATTGTCATCACAGGGCTTTCAGGTTCTGGCAAATCAACCTTGGCGTTTGATACACTTTATGCCGAAGGACAAAGACGCTACATAGAAAGTCTTTCTGCCTACGCGCGGCAGTTTTTAGGCAAAATTGACAAACCAGAAGTGGATAGCATTTCGGGAATTTCGCCTGCTATTGCCATCAATCAGAAGGTAAAATCAAGCAATCCACGTTCAACGGTTGGTACAACAACAGAGATTTACGATTACCTCAAACTGCTTTATGCTAGAATTGGCAAGACCTTCTCCCCTATTTCAGGAAACGAAGTCAAACGCCATACAGTTGACAGCATTGCCGAATTCATAACCAAACAAGAAGATGGCAAAAAAGTGATGGTCTTCGCTCCTTTTGGAGTAATGCCAAAGGACGCGTTGAGCAAGCGATTCACCATTCTAAGTCATCAGGGATACACGCGTGTCAAACTCAATGGAGTTGTCGAACGAATTGAGAAGATTGAAGAAAACACCTTCCTAAAAGAAGGAAACGAACTCTCGGTTCTCATCGACCGCTTCGTGACCAATTCCAAAGAAGAGAACACCCGAATTGCCGAAGCAATCAGAACCGCGCTTGCCGAAGGAAACAACCGTTGTTCCATTCAAGTGGAGGAAGAAACAACCGAATTCAGTACCGAGTTTGAATCAGACGGAATGCGCTTTGAAGAAACATCCGTTCACTTTTTCAGCTTCAATAATCCGTATGGAGCGTGCAAGAAATGTGAAGGTTTCGGAAACATCATCGGCATTGACGAAGATTTGGTGATGCCAGACCGCAGTCTCAGCATTTACCAAGAAGGCATTGTTTGCTGGCGTGGCGAAAGCATGAGTAAATGGAAAGACCAGCTCGTACACTCGGCCAATAAGTTCGATTTCCCCATTCATCGTCCCATTTATGAACTGACCGAAGAGCAGATTCAACTACTTTGGGATGGCAACCAATATTTTGAAGGTCTGAATGCGTTCTTCCGAATGTTGGAAGAAAACAGCTACAAAATTCAATACCGCGTGATGCTTTCGCGCTATCGCGGAAAAACGCCTTGTCCAGAATGCCGAGGAACCAAACTCCGAAAGGATGCTACCTATGTAAAGGTTGGTGGCAAAAGCCTTTCCGACCTCGTTCTATTGCCACTTGGCGAGTTGGCTGATTTCTTTGATCAGCTTCAACTTTCCGACATGGAGCGCGAAATCTCCAAACGCATTCTCAAAGAGATTACCTCACGTTTGGGCTATATGAAAGATGTCGGTCTTAGCTATCTAAACTTGAACCGACAATCAGCCACGCTTTCTGGTGGTGAAGCACAACGAATTCATTTGGCAAGTTCGCTCGGAAGTTCCCTTGTTGGTTCTATGTACATATTAGATGAGCCAAGCATCGGACTTCACCCAAAAGACACCGAACGCCTCATTTCCATCCTCAAACGTTTGCGCGACATTGGCAATACGGTAATTGTAGTTGAGCATGATGAAGACATTATGCGCGCTGCTGACATGATTGTTGACATCGGCCCAGAAGCAGGAACGCACGGTGGCGAAGTCGTTTTTCAAGGAACATTGGAAGACATGATGAAATCTGCCGATACGCTTACCACAGGTTATTTGAGCGGAAAACTGGAAATTCCTGTTCCGAAAACGCGCAGAAAACCAAAAGGCAAACTGCAAGTTATTGGTGCTCGTCAGCACAATCTGAAGAACGTGAGCGTTTCGTTTCCGTTGGGTTGTCTTTCTGTAATAACAGGCGTAAGCGGTTCTGGTAAGAGCACGCTCATGAAAAGCATCCTCTACCCTGCCCTCAAAAAACGGTTCGGTGGTTATGGCCTCAAAACGGGGCAATTTGAAAGACTAGATGGCGACCTTAATCGCATTGATGATGTGGAATTCGTAGATCAAGACCCGATTGGGCGTTCCACGCGTTCCAATCCCGTAACGTATATAAAGGCGTATGACGAGATCCGTTCGCTTTTTGCCGAACAGAAAGCTGCCAAATTGCGCGGCTATCAGCCCAAGCATTTCTCGTTCAACGTGGCTGGTGGCCGTTGCGAAGTCTGCGAAGGCGAAGGCACAGTGAAGATTGAAATGCAGTTTATGGCAGACATTATCATGAAATGTGAAAGCTGCGAAGGACAACGCTTCAAACAGGAAGTGTTGGAGATCAAATTCCAAGGAAAAACCATTCACGATGTGCTGAGCATGACAGTGGATGAAGCCATGGAATTCTTCTCAGAACACGACCCAAAAGTGGCACGTAAAATTGCTCCATTACAGGAAGTTGGTCTCGGCTACGTTCAACTCGGACAAAGCAGCAGCACACTTTCTGGTGGAGAAGCGCAGCGAATCAAACTTGCATCCTTCCTTACCAAAGGGCGTAAAGACGTTAGATCTAACGTCTCTACCACCCTTTTCATTTTTGACGAACCCACCACTGGCCTTCACTTCCACGACATTCACAAACTGCTGAAAGCCTTCAATGCGCTTTTAGATAACGGTCATACAATCATCCTAATCGAGCATCATCCTGATATTATCAAATGTGCCGATCACGTCATTGACCTCGGCCCAGAAGGTGGAAAAGGTGGCGGAATGGTTGTGTTTGAAGGAACTCCAGAGGAATTGGCTAACTGTGAGGCTTCGGCTACGGCTGGGAGTATAAAGGGGAAGGTTTTGAAGAAGGAAAAGGCTTGATTCTCCCCTAAACTTGAATTAAGGAAAGTTCCCGTAGATGTCTTTCCGATGAGCAAACGCAGCGAAGCAGACCACATCGTCCTGAACTTCAATGCCGATTCTATGATCTCCGATTCGAACACGGTAGCAATTAGAAAACCCTTGTAATTTCTTCAGGTTCTTGACCTCAGATAAATTTTGGGAAGTTTCTATCTGTTCGATGCTCTTAGCAATCGCGTTTTTCAACTTCTAGTCTTTCAACTTTTTCAAAGATTTCAAAAAAGATCGCTTGAAAGTAGTTTTCATTTTCCGAATGCCTTCATCACATCAGCCCTGCTCACATTCTCGGTCTTCATTCCTTCTTTAATCTGTTGCGCCAAATTCCAGTCTTCGGCTTCTGACCTCGTAAGTTTCTTCACAGATAAACCTAGCTTTTGGGCCAATGTCAAAAGCAATTTCATATCCGCACTATCATCTCCGTTTATTACTATCGTTTCCATCTCTTAAGCTTTGAAACAAAGTTAATGAATTGAATTTTCGGATGAATGGCGGAATGGTTGTGTTTGAAAGAATTGCTGAATAATTGGCTAAGTGTGAGGCTTCTGCTACGGCTGCAAGTCTAGCTGAGAAGGTTTTGAAGGTGGCACTAAGGCTAGATTATTCTTTTGGCAGGAAATCAGGAGCGGGATATTTCCACATGGATTTCGACCACTCCTTTTTCGTTCGGATAGGACGCTGCCTGAACACAATCTTTCTTCCAAAAATCTCAAACTTTTTATTCCATGAAATTCCAACCCAAAGCCGATAGAAATCATATAAGTTGTCATTGTATTCCGAAATCTTCCTAAATGCAACCTGAGTAGTGTAACGCGGTGGCCCAGTACCTGGAGTCGGCATGGTATCGACCATGCTCGCCAATCTAAATCCTTCCAAGCTCATTGCGGTATCTATGTACAATCGGTTCTCTTCTCCCCAAACCGAATCTTCGATAAACAAGGTCAATGTAGGGCCTATTTCACCTTTCATCAGTTCTTGATAAACTCGATATGTTTCTGTTAAATGCTCAGGATAGAATTCACTTTCCACATAAATTTCCAATGGAGATTGTCCGAAGCACATTACATACGGAAACAGTAAATTCAGTATAAATAGTCTCATTTTCATTTGGTTTAATCACGCCCCTACCTCAATCTTTCCAATTCGGTGTTGATATGTTTTTCCTCCTACTCGATTTTCGAGGTCTTTGAATTTCGGGGTCAGCGACCCCGTTTTTGAAACCGCATTAGATTCGGTGGTCACTGACCACCAAATTGGAGATGGATACAATTCGGGGGTCGCTGACCCCCGAATGTTTGTCTCATTTAAATAGACACCCACTTGAGGATAATTGACATAGAACAGCCTAAAATTCCTGAACGCCCTTTCATCCAAACCCTTCTCATTCTCCAACTCGGCAGACAGCCTCTCAAGCAATTGCGTTCGGTATTCTGCTCTATCGCTGCCATTCTGTTCATATTCCACAATGTAATGTCTTATCATCCAATTACGGATAGTCAAAGCCTGATTGACCGCATTTGCCGCTTGCTGCTGCAATTGTCCATGCACAACCGAAATGCTTTCTATGAGCAGCTTAAAATCTTTCATTGGCACGTAAAGCAATAATATCGAATTATGTGGTCAAACAGGCATTTTTTAGTCAAAGAACTTCCGTTTAAAACAAGTTGGGCAAGACCATAGATTCAACGGCCTTCGCGCAAAATTCTGACACCTCACTTCTCAATACTGAAATCTATCCTTGAACTACCTATCAGCCGAAAATCTTCAACGTTCTTACGGAGAACGCGTCCTGTTTTAGGCAGCAAAAACCAACATTTCGCTTTCAGTAGTCGGCATTGGAACTTCCAAACCATCTTCTTTCAGTCCTTCAATATGAAATTTGACAGCTTCGTAGATATTGCGCTCCACCACTTTACGGGTATTTCCTGTAGCAACACATCCTGGTAAATCAGGCACGTAAGCACTAAAACCTGTTTTTGTCTTTTCGATAATAATCAAATACTTGTGCATGGTTTCAAATTTAATCAGATGCACACATAATGCAACTCCATCCGTAGGCGGATTCGGGGTCTAATTAGATGCTGATACGCCTAAGGCGCAAAGCAAGACTACCACCTTGAACTTTGAACGCTGAACTTTGAACCAGATTAGGCTGCGATTTCTATCTCCTTTTCTTCGCCAGTGGGTTCGTTGATGAACATCAGAAGCAACGAATTCTTGTCTTGCAACTGTTCTTTGGCATTTAGGAGTTCAATACCGTAAATAGCACTGTCTTCACTGAGGTCTATCACTACTTCTTCGCTCACTTTCACAGAATTGACCGTGGCGGTCTTTTCACGCAATTTGATGTAAGCAATATTAAATCGTGGGTCGTATACCAGTGTCATGGTCTTGACTTTAAAAATACTTAACAATTACGGTCACCACCATCCAAGCATCACCTTGTTAATCGGAGTATGCTTCAATTTGTTTGGTAGAATAGTGTTTTCCATTCCAAATACTGTCAAAACCGAAGTTCTTTCTGAAACCCGTTCTTCCGAACTTGGCTGGGAATTCTTCACCAGCACTGACGGTTTCTGTGATTTCATCCACTACTGTCCGATAAAACCCTGCACAGATAAAACAGTCGTTTTCAGCTTAGGTTTTAAGGTCTAGAAGCAGTTTTTTAAAAGTAAGCCCCTTACTTCAGGCTGAACTAAAACTAAGTCGGAGCTGCCCTTGATTTTCTTTGAGCCAGTCTTTTTCCGGATTTTCAAGAAATCTGATCAGATGGATGTAGTTGAACAGGTGTAATCGACAAAAGCTCACAAGGTTTGAAAATGCCCATTTCCGCTTGATTTTCTTGCGTATTTTATCAGCGCAAATTGTAGCTTTAAACCATGAAAGTCAGTTACATAACTTACTCCATTCCCATCTTCTTTCTACTGATTGGGATTGAATTGCTTTTCGGGTATCTGAAAAAGGAGAAACTATACCGTTTCAACGATGCGCTCACAAACATCAATCTAGGTATAGGGTCGCAGGTGGTGGGCATTATGACTAAAGGCTTGCTTTTTCTGGCATATCTCTATCTGTATGAGCATCGGGTTTACACCTTTGAGAACACATGGTGGGCGTTGGTGCTTTTGTTCCTAGGAGTTGATTTCTTCTATTATTGGTTCCATCGCGCTAGCCATGAGGTGAATATGCTTTGGGCGGCTCATATTGTGCATCATCAGAGCGAGGATTACAACCTTTCGGTTGCTTTGAGGCAATCGTGGTTTCAGGGTTGGTTCTCGTGGGTGTTCTACCTTCCGTTGGCTGTTATCGGTTTTGAACCAGTCATTTTTGCTGCCATCGTTTCGTTCAATACGCTCTATCAGTTCTGGATTCATACCACCACCATTAAGACCATGGGGCCGCTTGAGTGGGTTTTTAACACGCCATCACACCATCGGGTACATCATGGCACGAACCCGAAGTATATTGATAGGAACCATGCAGGTAGCCTCATTATTTGGGATAGGATGTTCGGCACGTTCCAAAAGGAGGAGGAAGAAGTGGTGTATGGTATTACCTCTCCGCTAAACAGTTGGAATCCTGTATGGGCCAATTTCCATTATTGGAAAGACCTTGGGCAATTGGCCAAGCGGTCGAAAGGCTTTGATAAGGTGCGCGTATTCCTCAAGCCTCCAGGTTGGCAGCCAAAGTATTTGGGAGGATTTCAAGCTCCGCAGGAGATTGATGTAGAATCGTATAGGAAGTTCGAGAATGACGGGTTGAGGCACGACCACATCTATGTGCTCTTCGTGTTCTTCATTGCGTTGTCGGTCTCCACACTTGTACTCATCATGAACAAGAGCATCCCTACCCTGCCGTTGTATGCCACAATGACCTATTTATTGGCAACCTTGGGCATTTCTGGCGGATTGATGGAAAACAAGAAATGGTTGATGCCTGCCGAATATGCGCGCATTTTCGCTACGCTAATTCTTGCCCTGCTGTTTTGGGAGCATCCTGCTTTTTTGGATATTATTCGCGGTGCGGCCATCTTCGCCTTGGTTAATTTTGTTTGGTTTAGCCGTGTAGTAAAACATATTAGACCACAAGGAGATGTTAGACTCGCTTAGGAACTTTCCGAGTCTTTATTATACACTTTTGGCGGTGTTCATGATTTCGGTGCTTTTTGATTTACCACTGCTACATTATGCAGTAAAACCCATGTTCATGATTTTGCTGATGGTGTATCATTGGAAGCAACTTTCGGGACTTTCAAGTTTCTTTTCCAAGACGATTCAGTTTGGATTATTCTTCTCTTGGATTGGAGATATCGCTTTGATGTTTGATGAGAAGATTCCGATTCTTTTTGTGGTTGGATTGGGCGCGTTTCTGATTGCACATTTAGGCTATGCAGCAGCTTTTGTAAGAAACGTGAAAGACTCCAACTCAAGTTTGAATGTTTCAAAATCGGCTTTAATAGCATTGCCTTTCATAGCAATCACAAGTTGTTTCTTCTATTACATGAAAGACGGACTACCCGCAGAACTATTCGTTCCTGTTTTGGCCTACACCGTTGTTATTAGCGTTATGGGGATTACGGCAGCCATCCGTTACAATCATGTGGATGCAAAAAGCTACAACTGGATACTCATCGGAGCAATTCTATTTATCCTTTCAGACATGGTAATCGCTATCAACAAATTTGTGATTGACTTTGATTATGATGCCATTCTGAACATGTGGCTTTATCTGACAGGGCAGTTTATGATAACTGTTGGGTCGGTGTTTTACGTGAGGAATTTAAAAAGCTAGACCAGTAAGGTTGTTAATACAAGACCTACTAGTTTTAAAACTAGTAGGTCTCTGCGTTTAAGACAGCTTCAAAGGATGCTTGACCAACTCTTTCAGTAAAGCACGTTCCATCACTTCGTCCATATTCTTCACATAATGGAAGGTGAGTCCTTTCAGATAATCCGGTTCAATTTCCTCGATGTCTTTCCGATTTTCGGCAGAAAGAATGATCTCTTTGATATGCGCCCGCTTGGCCGCTAGAATCTTCTCTTTGATTCCTCCAACGGGAAGCACCTTTCCGCGCAGCGTAATCTCACCTGTCATGGCCAGTTTTTCGCGCACTTTGCGTTGCGTGTATAGCGATGCTAATGCAGTGAAAATGGTGATGCCAGCTGATGGGCTATCCTTAGGAGTTGCTCCTTCTGGAACGTGGATATGTAGGTTCCATTCGTCAAAAATCTCAGGCTTCAGACCAAGCTTATCTGCATGAGATTTCAAATATTCAAGAGCAATTACGGCAGATTCCTTCATTACATCTCCCAGGTTTCCTGTGAGGGTCAACTTGCCTTTTCCTTTGCTGAGACTTGATTCGATGAAAAGGATATCGCCACCAACTGAAGTCCAAGCCAAACCTGTCACCACGCCAGCAAAATCGTTGTCGGTATAACGGTCGCGCTGCATTCTTGGTGAGCCAAGGATTTCCTCCACGTCTACCAACGTAATCGTAGGATTTTTCGGTTCTTCCATTGCCACAAATTTGGCGCGGTTACGCACCAGTTTTGCAATCGTTTTTTCCAATCCACGCACTCCACTTTCGCGTGTGTATTCTTCAACCACTTTCTCTAAAACTTGCTTGCTCAGTTTGACCTGAGACTTTTTCAGGCCGTGTTCTTCAATTTGTTTTGGAACGAGGTGTCGCTTGGCAATCTCCAATTTCTCTTCCACGGTATAACCGCTTACTTCAATAATCTCTAAACGATCTCGCAAAGCAGGCTGAATCGTGCCCAAACTGTTGGCAGTTGCTATGAACATCACCTTTGAAAGGTCATATTCCACCTCCAAATAGTTGTCGTAGAACGCACTGTTCTGTTCAGGATCCAATACTTCCAATAACGCTGATGACGGATCACCATGGTAATTTGTTCCAACCTTATCAATCTCATCCAACACAAAAACAGGATTGGAAGATTTTGCCTTTTTGATATTCTGAACAATCCGCCCCGGCATGGCTCCGATGTAGGTTTTTCGATGACCTCGAATTTCAGATTCGTCTTTCAATCCGCCCAATGAAACACGAATGTAGCTTCTTCCTACAGCTTCGGCCACCGATTTACCCAAACTTGTTTTTCCAACTCCCGGAGGGCCAACTAAACAAAGAATCGGAGCTTTCAAATCACCTTTCAACTTGAGAACGGCCAAGTGTTCCAAGATTCGCTCCTTCACTTTGGTTAATCCAAAATGATCCTTGTCTAAGATTTTTTGAGCACGTTTTAAATCAAAGTTATCTTTTGAAAACTCACCCCAAGGAAGTTCCAGTAGCGTATCCAAATAATTCATCTGAACTGAATACTCGCTAGAATTAGGATTAATTCGAGCCAGCTTATCAAGTTCCTTATTGAAATGCTCCTTTACATTATCTGTCCAAAGTTTTTTGGCAGCTTTTGCTTCCATTTCATCAATCTCCAGATCTAAGGTATTTCCACCCAATTCCTCCTGAATCTGCTTCATCTGCTGATTAAGGAAATAGTCTCGTTGCTGCTTATCAATATCAACCTTAACCTTGGACTGGATCTGATTTTTCAGTTCCAACATTTGTAGGTTCTTGGTCAAATGCTCCAGCACCATGGTGGCACGATCCTTCAAATCGGCCACCTCTAGCATTTTCTGCTTTTGTGCCACGGTTGCGTCCATATTGGACGAAATAAAGTTGATGAGAAACGAAGGACTTTCTATGTTCTTCAGCGCAAATTCGCTTTCGGAAGGAATGTTTGGTGACTGGCGTATAATGTTCAAGGCCAAATCTTTCAACGAGTCGACTAACGCATTGAACTCTTTGCTCTTACGTTGAGGTTTAATCTCGTCAAAAGCAGTGATTCTACCTCGGAAATAAGGCTCAACTTCCACCATCTCACGAACCTCAAAACGCCTCTTTCCTTGAATGATGACCGTGGTACTACCGTCAGGCATTTGCAGCATTTTGATAATGCGTGCAACCGTTCCAATACGGTTCATATCCTTGGGTTGCGGATCCTCAACAGCCAAGTCTTTTTGCGCCAACACACCAATCACTTTTGTGCTTTGGTATGCATCTTTCACCAACTTAATGGACTTGTCTCTTCCGATGGTTATCGGAATAACAACTCCAGGAAAAAGCACGGTATTACGAAGCGGGAGAATTCCAACAAGTTCGGGGATTTCCTCCGCGTTCATGTATTCCTCATCTTCAGGGGAAAGCAGGGGTATGAACTCTGAATCTTCCTCAATCAGATTGGAAAACTGCACAATGTCGTCAAATGGGTCATTCATGTAAATCGGGGTTTGGGACAAAACTACTTTGATAGTGGAGGCCGAAATGTCAACGAATGTGCCGAATTTTCAAATTGACATTTTTCGGTCAAAAGGTCAGTTTCGGAAACGCTGTGTCAGGTCAAAGACTGACGAAAGGATGCTTTTCTCGGTCTCATCGAATTCTTTGCCGCGTCTTTGCATCACGAGCTCGGCAGTAGCGAAAGCTTTTTCTTGGTTGTATTCTGTGAAACCAGCTGCTCCGCCCCATTGAAATGAAGGAATGAACGTGCGCGGAAATCCAGAACCGAAAACATTGGAGCTCACACCTACTACTGTTCCTGTGTTGAACATGGTATTGATTCCAGATTTGGAATGATCGCCCATGATAAGTCCACAGAATTGAAGTCCTGTTTTGGCAAAACGCTCCGTTTCATAGCTCCAGACCCGAACCTCTTCATAGTTGTTTTTGAGATTGGAATTGTTGGTATCGGCACCTAAATTGCACCATTCACCAAGCACAGAATTGCCCAAAAAACCATCATGTCCTTTATTGGAATAACCCATGATGACCGAATTGTTGACCTCACCTCCTACTCGACTTTCTGGGCCGATGGTAGTTGGGCCATAGATTTTGGCTCCCATTTTCACTTGGCTTCCATCGCACAGCGCAAAGGGTCCGCGAATGATGGAACCTTCCATCACCTCTGAATTCCTTCCTAAATAAATAGAGCCACTTGATGTGTTGAAAATGCAAGCTTCGGCCTTCGCTCCTTCTTCCAAGAAAATCTTGCCGTTTCCGATAACCATGTTGCTTTCAGAAAGCTTAATGGATGTTCTTCCCGCAGTTAGCATTTCAAAATCTGATTCAATCGCCTCTCCATTCTTGGAAAAAATATCCCACGGATTCTCTACTGACAGAATTTCACCTTCAAATTCTTTCCCTTTTTCTGTATCTTTTTGAAATGCAGAAACATCACCATCCATTTTGGCAGCCAACAATTTTCCGTTTTTCACTAAGCGTTCTCCCTTTTTTAATGAGGCGATTTCTGAAACCAAATCAGCAGATGGACAAATACATCCATTTATAAACACATTATCAGAAGCCGAAACCATCGGAAACTTCACTTTCAAGTAATCTTCTGTGAGGGTACTCGTAGCCATCTTCAAATACGCTTGCCACTTTTCGCGAATGGTAAGAATGCCAATTCGCAGGTCGCAAACGGGTCGTGTAAAGGTTAATGGGAGCAGTTTCTCCCGCGAATCGTCAAAAAGAATGTAATTCATGATTGCTAAAGTGCAAAATTAGAAGCCCCATCCGCCTAAGGCGGACAGGGCTTCAAAATAAGTCAAAAGACTAATTATCCTTCTGTATTCTCCTCCTCTTCTTCTGGTCTAACAGCAGAAGCACGGTGAGTTTTGTAGCGGTTACGGAACTTGTCAACACGTCCAGCAGTATCTACCAACTTCATTTTTCCAGTGTAAAATGGATGTGAAGTGTTTGAAATTTCCAATTTAATCAACGGGTATTCCTCTCCGTCTTCCCATTTGATAGTTTCTTTTGCAGCAACGCAAGAACGTGTGCGAAAAGTGTGTTCGTTAGACATGTCTTTGAACACTACGTATCTGTAATCTGATGGGTGTATGCCTTCTTTCATTATTACTCGTTTTTCAGAATGGAGCGCAAAGATAAACAAAACCTTCTTTTATGAAACACACAATTTATCTTCTTTGAAAACGTAGTAAGCGCGTTCCCTATATTTGCCTCAAATATGAAGATTCTCCGTTGGGCTTTGCCCGTTTTAGCCATCCTTGCTTTGTTCAGCACCAGTTGTAAAAAGGACATCCTGAATCCGGATGGTGTGCTGACATTCTCTGCGGATACCGTCATTTTCGACACAATCTTCACAACTGTTGGTTCAGCCACGCGGCAATTCAAAATCTATAACCCCAGTAAAGATGAAGTGACTATTTCGTCCATCATACTTGCAGGAGGGCAACAATCTAAGTACAGAATGAATGTGGATGGCGTTGCTGGCATCTCGTTTAGCAACATTTCCATCCCTGGAAAAGACTCTCTTTTTGTTTTTGTGGATGTAACGCTCGACCCTAACAATCTGACACAACCGGCCATTGTTGCCGACAGCATCATATTTAATACGAACGGGAATATCCAAGATGTAGATCTTGTCGCATTTGGTTGGGACGCAGATTTCACCTATCCAAATGTGTTCGATAATCCGATCGGCCCTTATCGGTTCTTGGATTGCAATATCACGTGGACATCCGCAGAACCGCACGTTATTTATGGTTGGGCAGTAGTTCCTGACGGATGTACACTCACGATTGAAGCTGGAACGCGCGTATATTCCCATAAAGGTTCAGGAATTACTGTGGATGAAGGCGGAACGCTGATTGTGAACGGAACGCCACAGAATCAAGTGATTTTTGCAAGTGACCGTTTGGATGATTTTTATGAGGATCAAGCGGGTCAGTGGAACACAATTTGGCTTTATGCGGGGAGTTTGAACAACGAGATTCATGGAGCTTTGATTAAGAATGGAAATATTGGAGAGAGGGTTGATTCGTTGGCCGCAAACTCAAATCCGAACCTGTTAATGACTAACACGATTATTGAAAATATGGCTGGAATTTCATTGCTCTCTATTGAAGCAACGATTGAAGCATACAATTGTGTGTTTGGAAATGCTGGTCAATATTCTGCAGCACTAACCCGAGGCGGACGCTACGATTTTTACCATTGCACATTCGGAAACTATTGGGTGAATGGTAACCGCCAAACCCCTGCCCTGCTGCTCAACAATTGGATTGAAGCGAATGACGGAACCATCTACACCTACGACCTGCAGCGTGCTTATTTTGGTAACTGCATTATCTATGGCAACAATCAAACAGAGCTCGGATTAGATCGAGATATTTCCGCTCCGTTCAATTTCAAGTTTGACAACTGCCTAATGCGAATCAATTTCAATGATGTCGAACCAATTAATGTCAGTAATAGCAACCAGTTTGCTGCAATCATCTACAATCAGAATCCGCTTTTCGTAGATCCTTCAGACAACAACTTTGCCTTAGACACTTCCATTTCACCAGCAGTTGATGCCGGTTCTATCAGCATTACCAATTTTGACCTTGGAATTCTTGGAAATGATGTAATCGGAAATCCTAGACCATTCGGTTCAAATCCTGATATTGGTGCCTACGAACGACAAGAATAAATGATAAATACAGTATTTAAAGAAGGTCTTTTCAAGGATAAAGTTGTGCTCATTTCGGGTGGTGGAACTGGTATTGGTTTGCGCATTGCAAGGGAATTCTGCCAACTTGGGGCAAAGGCAATTATTGCCAGCAGGAGCGCAGAAAAACTTACAAAAGGATTGAAGGTTCTGACGGATGAAGGCGCAGAGGCCATTGAATTGGAATGCAATATCCGAGATGAGGAGAGCACCAAAAGCTGTATCAATTCGGCCATTTCCACCTTTGGAAAGATTGATATTCTGGTGAACAACGGTGGCGGACAGTTCCCATCTCCAGCAGAATACATCAACAGAAAAGGATGGCATGCGGTAATTGAGACCAACCTGACAGGAACTTTCTTCCTCACGCAAGAAGTTTTTAATCGGTCTATGAACTCAAAAGGTGGTTCCATTATCAACATTACTATGGATAACCGCAACGGTTTTCCGATGTTGGCGCATTCTGCCGCGGCACGTGCAGGTGTTCAGAATCTGACCATGAGCCTTGCCAACGAATGGGGCAAATATGGCGTCCGTGTAAACAGTATTTCACCGGGAACCATCGAATCAAGCGGATTGGACACTTACGCTCCCGAGTTTCAGGAATACGTTCGTGGCTACGGAAAGAACAATCAGCATTTTAGATTAGGAACAGAGGCAGAAGTGGCTTCGGCAGTCATCTTTCTCGCTTCTCCAGCAGCTTCATTCATCACGGGAATCAACTTGGCGGTTGATGGTGGTCAATCCATTTACACGCCTCTCATGCCGCCCATAGAGAACAATCGGAATGAAAAATTTGATGATGAGTTGACGAAGAAACAAAGTTGATGAAGAGATAAGGTTGATGAAGGATTCTGAGAATTTAAAAAAGACGCATTCGTTATATTTGTACGTATTCGTAATTCGTAATCGTTCGTAACGTTTCGTAAATTTGACTCCAACGATGAACAGCCTTTGGGAAATATACCGTTCGCCCGAAGTGTGGGGGTTCACAGATGATGTAACGGTCTATTTCGTTCCTGGATTTGTCATCCTCATACTTCTTGAGTTCTATATCGGCTACCGTGGGAATGTAAATCTGCACGAACCAAAAGACAGTTTGGCAAGCATCGGAATGGGAATCGGGTCTTTAGGACTAGGCGTTGGTGTCAAGTTTGCGGCTTTCGGTTTTTTCCTTTTTCTGTTTCAGTTCGATGTATTCGGATTGCAACAATATTTGGGAATGGACAAGTGGTACGCTTGGGTCATTCTATTTTTTGCAGATGATCTTTCGTTCTACTGGCATCATCGCCTAAGCCATCACATTCGGGTTCTTTGGGCCGCACACATCAACCATCATTCTTCTGTCAACTACAACTTGGCGGTGGCACTCCGCCAAAGCTGGACAGAACTGTTCTACAAATATGTTTTCTGGCTTTGGCTTCCGTTGATTGGCTTTCATCCCATCATGATATTCACCATGATTGGGATAAGCTTAATCTACCAGTTTTGGGTTCACACAAAAACGATTAAATCCTTAGGATTTCTTGAGTTGTTTATGAACACGCCCTCACATCACCGTGTACATCACGCCAGCAACATACGTTATCTAGACAGGAATCATGCGGGAATTCTCATCATTTGGGATAGAATGTTCGGGACATTTCAGAAGGAAGAAGAATCTGACCCGGTGGTTTACGGAATCACATCCAACATACACACCTACAATCTCTTCAAAATAGCATTTCATGAGTTTCAAAACATTTGGAAGGATGTGAAAAGTGCGCCTACTCTGAAAACCAAACTCGGTTATATGTTTATGGCACCGGGATGGAGCCATGATGGAAGAAGCAAAACTTCAGACCAACTCCGTAAGGAAAAAGGAATACGTTCTTAAAAATTACGCTCTTTTAATTAGTTCCATTTTTCAATTAATTGGTTATTATTGTATTCAACCATTAAACTAATTCACATGAAATCAAAGTATCTATTATTCGCAATGCTTTTTGGAGTAACCATATCAACTATTGCTTGCAAAAAATGTCAAACTTGTACGCAGACTGGTTTTGATGATGTGGAAGCTTGTAGAGATGGTATTTATAATACCCCA
>JBDNJH010000076.1:0-23938 GCA_041687875.1 Flavobacteriales bacterium
ACCAACACCTCCGAGGTTTTGAAAACCTCGGAGGTCTCTTAGCAACAAACAGCTAAAAGCCGTCAACTTTTAAAAAGTTGGCGGCTTTGTTTTGTCCGTTATTCTTTCCAAAAGTCATCGGTCAGATAGAAAACCGTGTCGATAAAATAGAGCATTCCATGCTGGGTGAGTACGTTCTCGTCATGTAAATCCTCCAGAATCACACCAAGTTTCGAAGTAAATGGCATCATTCAGCTTGAGGACGTGTTCAGAATCTCTGAGATAGACCTTTTGTTCGGCACCCTCGCTTACATAGTTTGTAAGGTCAACTTCTTGGCTCCAAAGACCAGATTCGATGGCAAACTCCCTTATGCGCACACCTTCTTGACTTTTGACTTGCTTTCTGTCTTCAGCCGCTGTGCCTGTTTGCGCGCCTGTTTCAAGGTAATGGGCAACTGCTTGGATAGTTGCTCCGCACCTAACTTGGCTCTTTCCTGAAATGATAGCGTGTAATTCATGTTCAGTGTATTGGTCATTTACTGAAGATAAGAACATCAAATTTCAAAACTGTGTCTTACATCGCAAGCACTTCTTGCACAATGGTTCGGAAGTCGATGAAATGGTTCTGGTCGCTGCACCTTTCCACAGTTGCTTATCTTTACAAGCATAAATTTATTCCTTCGTTGGCACCCCCGTTAGAAAAAGCTACCCCAACTGTATATCCAACGAAAACTTGCCCGGCCAAGTCAAGAACAAGGTGAGATAGGAAGGTCTGCTACGAAAAATCTGATCTTTAATTCAAATCCTACTACCATGAGTGACGAGAAAAAATTAGTGGAGGTCATGCTTGATGTGTTGGCAGAGATACATGAGATGCGAACAGGAATGGAAGGCATGCCCAGCGATATTGCGAATCTGAGTTCTCAGCAGCAGCGGAAAACGAATACCGAACTCGTGAAAGTGAACCTCCAACTGGGCGAAAACACACGCGTCATCCTTAAATTGGCCGATAAGGCGGAAGTGATACCAAACCTCGTAGAAAGAGTGGTGAAACTGGAAGCTGAAGTTTTCCGCAAAGCGAGTTAGGTCAAAGCCCATCAAGCGAACACACGCGACCAATTGACCTGAGAATGGTTAAATTCGTTGCTCTGAACCGATAATCAATGAAGCATTATTCCGACATTATCCGCATAGACCCTACTAAGCGGTCCGGCAAACCCTGCGTACGTGACCTTCGCATCACAGTATCGGATGTGCTGGGCTATCTGGCTGCCGGGATGACCACAGAAGAAGTGCTGGCCGATTTCCCGAAATTGACCAAAGAGGATGTGCTGGCATGTCTGGCCTACGCAGCCGATAGCGAGAAGCATGTGAGACATCTTGCTGCCTGATGTCTTTTCTGATCGACAATAACCTTGCTCCCAAAATTGCTGAGGTGCTTTCCGAACACTTTGCAGAAACCTACCACGTGGCAAACCTCAATATGGACACATCCGAAGATGATGTCATTTGGCAATACGCCAAAGCAAACGGTCTGACCATTCTGACTAAAGACAACGATTTTGAGGCAAAAAGCCGTCTTTATGGCTGCCCACCAAAAGTTGTTCAGCTCACTTGCGGAAATAGAAAGACCGGAGAAATACTGAGCATCTTGCGCAGGAAAATCCTGTTTCTAAAGGATTTCCTAAAGGATCCTGATGATTGTCTGTTGCTCATCAATTGACCAGATTCCTTATCTCGACCCTTTTCTCTTTCAGTACCTCCTCCACAATCACTCTAAAATCCGTTGTGTGATTGTTGTCGTTTCCTTGCCGTTCGTGGCCAAGCCTCACAACCACCATATCATATTCTGGAATAACGATGATGTATTGCCCAAGGATTCCACGTTGATAAAATATGTGTGTTCCGTAGTCGTCCGTCATCCAGAAGCTGTGACCGTAAAATGGTTCAACGAACGGCACCGTTGCCATATCAACAAAAGCAGTATCCAAAATTTGAACACCGTTGTAATTCCCTTTTTGCAACAACATCTGCCCAAATCTGGCAAAGTCACGTGCATTGGAATTGAAGCAACAAAAGGCCAACTCCCTTCCATCCTTACTGTCCAAATGCCACTCCGCAGAATGGTTTGCGCCCAGCGGCTTCCAAAGCTTTTCGGAGGCATATTCAGCCAACGATTTTCCTGTGGCTTTCATCACTGCCAAACCGAGTAATTGGGTGGCTCCACTTTGATATTCATAAGAACCCGGCTTGTCTATTACCGGAACATTTTCTAGCATCAGTTTCTCCACATCAGTACCGTAATACAACTTGGCAGTGATGTCAAACGGATTGGTGTAATGCTCGTTAAAATCCAACCCAGCGGTCATGGTACTGAGGTTTCTCAAAGTCAGTTCCTTCGCATATTCTCCTTTCAATTCAGGAAGGAACTTAATTGCCTTTGCATCCCAACTCTCAATGTATCCATCCTGAATGGCACATTGGGCAAGCATGGTTGTAATACTTTTTGCCATGCTGAATGAGTTGCTTCGCGAATCCTCACCATAACCATCCCAGTATTCCTCGTACGTAATTTCTCCATGCTGCGCGATGAGAAAAGCTACGGAGTGCGTCTCCTCTAAACTCGTTCTCAATATCTCAGAGAGTGGTGTCTTATTAAAGCCAGAAGACACTTTCCAAGGGTTTGCTGTACCAGCCTCTACCGTTCGTGTGTCAAAAAACTTGGCGTCACTTATTGTTGCAGTTGTGTTTCCATGTAGGTATGCCGCCCAAACACCTTTCAGTAGGAATTGATTGCCAGAAAGGTATGCCACGGCAACTAACACCACCACGATAATTGCTAACCATTTGACGACTTTAAGAGCTATTTTCATTTAATCTTGTTAGTCTTGTTCCGCTTGAATAAAATGACTGTCTACTTTCTTACCCTATCCCGTTTGTCATGCTGAGGAACGAAACATCTCTAATTAATTTAGATTCCTCGCATACTCGGAATGACAGAAACCATCGCCTGTAATCACATTCGTTCAGAATGTGGCGCAGAAAATCAAGCTGCGAGGGAGACATACTCAACTTCGTTGATGATGTGTTTCCCAATAAACGGGTTGAGTGATTGAGGAGTTATGATTTCCACTTTCCGTTGGAGCAATTGCTGAAGAAAATTGGAAAGACCGACAAGGTTCTTTAAGGTTTTGCTTGCTGTTTGGAATTTCACCAACAAATCCACATCGCTTTCCGTGTCGGCAGGGTCCCTTACAAATGAACCGAACAATCCAAGAAGAACCACTCCAAACGAATAAATCTCAGCACTGTTCTGGTGCAATAGTTCAAGTAATTCCTTCTTGGTATTCGCTTTCATGTCACACAAATTTCATGTGGTTGAGCAACGTTCTATTTTCTGTCAAACTTGGAATCATCCACTTTGGTGGCGGTTACAGAAACAACTTCTTGCGTAAGAACCACCTTTCCTTCAGCATTGCGTTTTTCCATTCTTACCGGAAATCCGTTAGAATCGATGCTCGGCATGTTTCTTCTAATAATGGATGGAATGTCGTTAAAAGTCAGACCCAGCGCATCGGTCAACCAATATGTAGTTTGGCTTTTTCCATCAAAATAAACAGCCTGCTTACATGCAAATCCGTTCATTTGAACTCCATTTTTTTCGGAAATAAGTGTGATTGCTGAAAGTCCTAAATCTAAAGCTGCTTTGTCTATGGCCGTTACGTGACCTTCGGCCACCATATCAAGTCCTTTCTCATCAGAAATAATGGCGTATTGAGTACTATGTCCATCCGCCTGAGAGGCAATATCAAGTCGACTTTTGTCTCCCTTTAGGTACCAGGTAAGCGCAGCAGTTTCCTTCATCACCTCGTTTGAGGTTTTCATGTTGATTACGCCCTCAAAATTTTGAGCCATAGACCAATTTGCCACCATTAGCATAGCAAGTGTGCATATCATTTTCATGTTTTTCATATCTAACTATCAGTTGAAATTAAGGGCCTACTGCTCCTCTTAGGAATGAAGTATTGTAAAGATTGTCTGGAACGTTTGTGGTAAAACCATTGCGCTTAACCGCGAAACCTCCGTTTCCAGCTACTGGCGGTGGAGCTGGAATAGGAATACTAAGATTAGTTACAACGGGAATAACAATTGGCCCGATGAACGGAATGTTTACTACCACGCTTACCGATATGGTTATTTGAAAAACGCCTTGCGTTCCAGGGTAGCCATACGGGCCTCCATTTCCTCCAATCGCATTCGGGTTAATATTTACCTGTGCTGGGCCTATGGCGAATGTAATTGGGAAATTAAGAATGCCTCCTTGACCGGGAACTCCGAATTGTCCACCAGTACCATCGGTACCTCCACTGTAAAACGAAATACCAATAAGCCCATTTGGTTGTGTGCCTCCATCTCCTAGGTTAGCACCACCACCACCACCTGCTCCAATAAAGAAACCGAATGCTGGTGCTGGAGGAGGAATCAGATTTCCAGTGCTGATAGAAAAAGCCATGGAGCCACCACCACCACCACCACCAAAGATATTGAAGTTGTTTACGATGTCTGCGTCAAGGGTCAAATCGATGGCAATACCGCCATTTTCCCCTTCGCCTGTTAATCCGAGTGCGGGATCAAAGGCATCGCCTCCATCGCCACCTCTTCCGAGGATATTTCCTTCATTCACAATAGCAACCAACGAACCTGCTGGCAATGTTCCGGTTGTGAAAGCTGGCGTAGCGGTTGTAGGACTTGAAATTTCAACTCCCGGATCAATTAGACATACCACACATACTGGAGAAGTTGTGGGCGCATTCGGATAAAGATTGTAAAATTCCGTTCCTAGATTGTAATTATTGGTTGTGTTAATAACCGGAACCTGATAGCAAGGCAAAATGGTGATTGAGTAGATGATATTGTACGTGCTATTATTGCAAAGCACTTGAATTACAACAGGATACGTTCCTGCTGGAGCAAAAGGTGTTGCAAAAAAATCAATATTAACAACACCCGTTGACGGTGCCGGATTTGGGTTGATGGTAGCGGTTAGGCCAGCCGGCAGCGTTGACAAAATTGAGATGGCTAATTGCTGTGGGTTACCTGCGGTCTGAACGATATTCAATGACAGGTTTTGTGTCTGCGAAACAACTCGATCAATGGTATCGGCAAGGCTGCTTGGGGTTACATTTAAGAAGCAGGAATTACAATCTTCTGCAAACGATGGTAGCCAACAACTTCCGTTGTAATAATCAATGGTACTATCCGTGGTATTCACAATCACAAGGCCAACCGCTGGATTGAGAATGTTGTCCCTCATGGTCTCATCCATCTGTGGAGCAAGGAATCCTTTGTTCTCAGAAACTAGGTGCATAATGGCACTCGAATCAGGTTGGTCGGTATTGATTCCTACATGATATTCGTTGTTCCAAATGAAGCTATTTGCCACCCAGTCTCCAGGGGATTGCTGAAAAACGGTATCGTACCGCATCGTTTGTCCCTGCAATCCAGGAACTAGTGGCCCTGTAGCTCCTTGTGGCCCAAGCCCTTGTCTCCAATAAATTCCATCAAAATACCAGAAGCTACTATCGGTAACGGTGTAAATAAGAAGCCCGGTTGCGGGGTTGGTAATGGCAAGTGTATCCGTTCTCGGAATCAGAAGTCCTTTGTTGAGTGCTTGAATCTCAAGCAACGCACTGGGGTCTGGTGTTATGGTTCCGATACCCACATTATCTTGAGCAAGCACATTGGATGCTGGGGTGAAAAGAATTAAAGCTAAAAACACTATAATCGGTGTTCGGAAATTTCGCATTTAATCAGATATTTCTGTTAGAAGCCATCTTCGGCTTTTTGAAGCGCGAAAATTACACAATTCATATTTCAATCTGTATAGATTAAACGGATAAACCTACTTTTGCCGTTGCCTTAGGGCGTTTAGCTCAGTTGGTTTAGAGCACCACCTTGACAGGGTGGGGGTCACTGGTTCGAATCCAGTAACGCTCACGAAAGTGAAATGGGAGGTTATCATGTAAATGGCATCCTCCCTGTTTTTATTCCAGTGAAAGCAATTGCAAAATTCCTTCTGTCTTTAAGTTTAACCATTGGATTGGCAACAATGGCCGTTGCCGACATTGGCGAAACCTTTGACCTCAAACAAAAACGCACCCAACTTCAAGTAGAATTAGAAACTCTAAGGAATGATTCGACCGCTTTGCCCGAGCAGATTACTAATGTTTCCGACCGAATCATCCTTTTAGACCAGCAGATATTCGATAGCTATGACGAGACGGTAAATAGGATTTCTAGCGCGCAATCAGATAGTTTAACCCGTGACAAGGAATTGGTATGGCTTGCCCTCATTTCTACATTGATTTCTATTTTCTTTGCCATCCTTTTGGCCATGGCGCGAGGGCGCGTGATTGACAACGGTGGTTTTGGTCTGATGGACGTTTACAAACAGCTGTCGCTAGATTTTTTCCAAAAGGTATCACCAGAAAAGGCAAGTTCTCAGCGCATGTTACGCATCAATGTGGTGCTAGTAATAGGCATGGTGTTTATGAGTGTTTCCATTCTAGGTTTCCTCATGAGCAAATTCTAGGACTCTCGAAACCGCAGTCCGTAACTTTACGGAAATCATTTTTCTTGACGTTTAAAAAAATCTTCTTCTCCGTTTTGGTTTTTCTACCCATTCTAGCAGGGGCGCAGCAAACCATTGGCCACAAAGAGCTGGAATGTCAGGGACATATTCCGAGCGAGTTTCTGACGCTATCCTCGAAAAAATATCAGACCGCTGCAGATAGTTTGCTTTCCGCCAGCGAAGGCGATGAGAAGGAAACCAAGCAAACCTTCTTGCTTGAAAGCAGTTTCCTCATCAATCAGGTTTTGGGCAGTGGAAGAGTCCTTTTCAATGATCCTATTTCAACCTATCTGAGTCAAATACTCGACACCATTCTGGTAAACGAACCCGAACTGCGGTCAAAGGTCAGAGTTTATGCGTTGCGCTCTTCGCTGGTTAATTCCTTCACCACCGATGATGGAATCATTCTCGTAAACCTTGGCCTTGTGGCCCAATTGGAAAATGAAGCACAACTGGCCTTTATCCTTTGCCACGAATTGGTTCATTTCACCGAGCACCATGTCATAAACGCTTACGTTCAGAATGAGGAACTGAAAAGAGGCGTTGGCGAATACAAACGAGGCTCATTTGATGAACGAATGCTTGCAAAAAGCGGTTACTCCAAAGATCTTGAAAAAGAAGCCGATCGATTGGGACTGAAGCGATTTCTGAACACACATTATAGTCTAGAAACGGTCTCAAACGTGTTTGATGTGATGCGATACGCCCACCTTCCGTTTGATGATATCGCGTTTGAAAACGACTTTTTTGATCAAGCATATTATAGGATGGATGATTCTTATTTCATGAATCAGGTGCGGCCAGTTGAGGCAAGGGAGAACGAAAACCCGGAAACTGACAGCCATCCCAGCCCCACAGAGCGTCAGCAACTTATTAGTAGGTACATCAATAATGCTGCACAGATAGAAACCACTTCAAACTATCTGGTATCTGAGAATCGTTTTAAAGAGTTGAGAAACACCTGCCGATTTGAACTTTCCAACCTCTATTTAAAGAGCAATCAACCAGTACTTAGCATTTACAACTCATACCTCCTCGGAAAGACGTTTCCCGAAAATCCATTTCTCCAAAAGAACATCGCCAAGGCTCTTTACACACTTTCAAAGTTCAAAACAGGAGGAAATTACGGTTATGTGCATCCCGGATTTTCTCACATCGAAGGAGAATCTCAGCAGCTTTATCACCTTTTCTATCGCCTGCAACCAGAAGAACTGTGCATACTTGCTACGGGATTCGTTTGGCGACTCAGGTTTAAATATCCGAAAGATGGAGACCTGAAAGCAATGAGTGAAGATCTTCTTAAAGACCTCATCAAGCTTTATCACACTCCCGGAATGTTTGCTCAAGAAAGTCCGCCCAAAGGGTGGGACATTCCAGACACCACAGCCATCATGAACAAATATGACCGACTGAAGCAAAAAAGCAAGGACAATCCGAAGTTGACCATGGTAAAATATGCATTGGTGGATCTTTTTGAAAATGACATATTTGTTGAGCACTTTGACAAACTAGAGCAAAAAAGGTGGGGTAGCGCAGACAAGTCGGTTACCAGAAACAATCTTATTAAACAGGGTAAAGACGACCACAGGCGCTGGAAAAATCACGGATTTTCCTTGGGTATTCAACGCGTGGCAGTGGTCACACCGACATACGTAAAACTTGACCTGCGAAAAAAGCAGCAGCACAAATTTCTCCATTCAGAATCGGCAAAACAGCATTTGATAAAGCAGATAGAGAAATCGGCCAGTCTTCTGAAATTAGACACAAAAATTTTGGATGTCACGCTGCTCGATTCAAGTCAGGTGGGCATCTTTAACGACATCACGTTCCTCAACGAATGGGTAGATCAACGTTTTCTTCATGTAGATGTGGATATGATTAATCTCGATCACGCCAGAATAGATTCCATCATTGCCCGATACGGAACCGAATACTATGCTTGGACAGGCGTTATCAACTACCGCGAAAACAAACCATTGATGTATTTCTACCTGCTCTACGCATTGATTCCGCCCGCCATTCCGCTTGCCGTGTATTACTTGGCTCGGCCCAATTATGACACCTATTATTACTGTATCACCTTCAATTTAAAAACAGGAGAACCGGTGCAGGTTAATTACAATAATTACCGCAAGCGCGATACACGCGATTTGATGAAAAGCAGCATCTACGACTCCTTTTGGCAGATGAAGCGAAAACCGAGAAAAGGATGAGGTTGCTCACAATCATACTCCTTTTGGTTGCCGAATTCGCTTTCGGGCAAGCACCCGGTTATCTGGGCCGCAAGCTTCTCATCACCACCGAAGTGAGTTTCTTCAACGCCTTTTTCAATCCCAATCACAACTTCAACGAAGGAATTCGCAAATTCAGTTTTAACCTACGTTCAACTACCGACATCGACTACGTGGTAGCTCGCAACGGAACCATTGGAGCCACCTTCGATGTGTTTGCCACAGGCATGGCGTTCAAATGGAATTCAGACCAGTTTGATGAATTACTAATCCCCAACATAGACCGCAATTTCCAGCATTCGCGCATCACAGGCTATGGTTATGGCATCAACTATAAGGTATTTCGCAATCCGTCCCGTGGCGGCATCGCACCCATTGGTAGCTACCTCAAGGTTGACATAATGCTATTAGATGTACGCTTGCGCCCCTACAACCTGACCACCGAAACCGCAGATTCATACTCCGACAGGTTCTTCACACCTGCGTTTTCGTTCACCCTCGGACAACAGCGTATTTTTTGGGATTTCCTCATTCTCCGCACCGGTATTCAACTTGGATTTGTACCCATGGGCATTTCGCCTTACCTACAATATGTGGGAGAAGGAATTGAGCGTGGCACTCAGAAACAGGAACTTCGTGCCAAAGCAGAATCTAGGCTACTAACCTACTATCTGCTCAACATCAATTTCGGAGTTGGCTTTTTGCTACCTTTTAGGAAGTAATGGTTTGTGGTAAGAGTTTGATGGATCAAGCCATCACTGGTCTACAAACTCGGCTCCGCTCACTTCACAGATAATATCTTTCCCGTAAGCCAAACTCGGAGTTTGCCAGCCTGTTTTGAAATTTCCGTTGGCAATCTTATTTGCTATGGCAACTGCGGTCATTGCCGTAAGCGTGTAGCCTTCTTGCGTTTGTATGGTTGAGGTTAACGATTTGCCGCTTTTATCCTTAACCGTACCAACTAAATAAGTTGTTGCCTTTTCTCTGGCCGTATCGCTTGGCCCAGGCTTACCCGCAACTATTTTGGCTCTAGCCCGGCTTTTTACAAACTCAGAACGCATTAACCAACCGAAGTATTTTCCCCATTTCATGCCATTTATCACCTTCTCTGGCAAGCCCATATACACCTTGATGTTCGGAATTCCGGTACTGAAAAAAGCCGTGTAAACATCGCCCCAAGGGATGGTAACAGCCGTCATATTTATGGGGCCAAAATCAAAGCGTTTTACATCATGCGCATCTTCTACTTGCTTCAGTTTTCCGTCTTTTCTAATGGTTCCTCCCATTCCTAATCCTTCCACCACGGTCAAACTCGTTCCTCGCGAAGCACGGCCCGTACCATAAAAAGACAAAACAAGATCATCGGCATCTGCCATTCTAGTTTTAAGATGGGCAGCCAAACAATCGCTCGGCACTATATCAAAACCAGTTCCTGGCAGCAGCATAACTCCAGCCAGCTTGGCCTGCTCATCGTATTTTCTTGCCTGTGCAAAAACGGCAATCTCTCCAGTAATATCGGTGTAATGCACGCCATTTCTGACACACGCCTCCACCATCGGTTTTGATGTATGGATAAAAGGCCCTGCAGCATGAATCACCACTTTAGAACCTTTCAGGAGCTTATCCAAATCAGCAGAATTCAAATCAGCTACTTGATAGGACATGCCATATTTATCAGCCACCGGCTTCAATTTACCTTCGTTTCTTCCAGAAAGAAGCGGTCTGATGCCCAACTCTTGGCAACGCCTCACAATAAGTTCTCCCGTGTAACCGTATGCTCCGTAAATGATAATCTCTTTTTTTTCCATGATGATGAATTTAGATAGTTCGCAATATGTCTAAATTAGGCGAAATGAAGTTGTTTCACAGAGAATACTCCGCGTTCTTCGCGAAACCTTTGTGTCTTTGCGGTTAAATCACATTCGTAACCTTGGAAAACTCGCCCAAATTAGAACGCACACTCGGCCCGGTCATGCTTTGGGGCTTAGGAGTGGGCTACGTTATTTCGGGCATGTATTTCGGTTGGAATCTCGGGCTGGAAAAGGGCGGAACATTAGGATTGGCCATTGCCACGTTCTTCATCGTCATTATGTACGTCACCTTCACGTTCAGCTACACCGAATTGGCCTGTGCCATTCCAAAAGCGGGTGGCGCGTTTGATTATGCCGATAGGGCGCTTGGACGCAACTGGGGATTCATGGGTGGCATGGCACAGATTATCGAATTTGTGTTTGCCCCACCGGCCATTGCTGCTGCCATTGGCGCTTACTTCAACCTTTTCATAAAGGCAGAACCGCTCATTCTTGAACTTGGAACGTGGAATCTTGAACTCCCTTGGATGGCGATTTTGGCCTACTTCGCTTTTACTGGTTTGAACATTTTCGGGGTTCGAGCAGCCGCAATGTTCGAATTGGTCATCACCATTTTGGCCGTGGCCGAGCTACTGATCTTTGCTGGTGTCACGCTTCCAGAATTTGAGGTGGTCAACCTCACCACAAATTCATTCCCGAATGGAATTCCGGGCATTTTTGCGGCAATACCTTTTGCTATTTGGTTCTTTTTGGCCATTGAGGGCGTGGCCAATGTGGCTGAGGAAACCAAGAATCCTCAGAAAAACGTGCTTATCGGTTTCGGTTCTGCCATTCTCACACTCGTTATTCTGTGCGTGTTGACATTTGTTTCATCCGTTGGAGTTGGCGGTTGGGAAGCTGTTGTTTACGATGCCGAAGGAAACATGTCAGATAGCCCGTTGCCATTGGCAATAGCGCAAGTAGTGGGCGATAGTGGTTGGATGTATCATCTACTCCTCACCATCGGTCTGCTTGGATTGATTGCTTCCTTCCACGGAATAATCTTGGCAGCAGGTCGCGCCACCTACGAATTTGGTCGACAAGGACTCGCTCCAAAAGCAGTAGGAAGAGTTCATTCCAAATTCAAAACACCTGCAAATGCCTTAATCTTAAATATGCTTGTTGGTATTATTGCATTGATGACGGGCAAGACGGGCGAAATCATCACCATTGCGTGTTTCGGGGCATTAGCGCTCTACATTATTTCGATGATTTCCTTCTTCAAATTGAGAAAGAATGAACCTGATATGGAAAGACCGTTCAAGGTTCCATTCTACCCTCTTTTCCCAGCATTGGCATTAATCATTGCCAGCATTTCGATGGTAGCTATGATCTATTACAACCTACAACTGGCACTCATTTTCTATGGCCTGATGGCAGGCTCATTCATCGCTTACAAACTGGTGTATGGAAAAGGAATTCTACGCTAAAACACATTTTTTTAGCCACAGAAAAACAGAGGCTTTCACAGAGAAAACAATATTTTTCTGTGTAAATCTGTGTCTCTGTGGCTAAATCATTTAAACTGAAATCATGAACGAAAAAGAACTTTCACGCGAGCACATCCTAAACGAGGTTCGCAATTCATCGCACAACAAAATAAAGGTTGCCGTTACCGACATTGATGGTGTGCTGCGCGGCAAGCTCATGCGCAAAGACAAGTTCCTATCGGCCGTGGAAAGCGGCTTCGGCTTCTGCGATGTAATCTTCGGATGGGACAGCTCGGATATTGCTTATGATAACGTGAGTTACACGGGTTGGCACACGGGTTATCCAGATGCGCAAGCGCGAATTGACCTCAGCACATTCCGTCTTGTTCCGTGGGATGATGATATACCTTTTTTCCTTGCGGATTTTGTGAATGCGAAGGAAAAGCCGCTAGGTGTTTGTCCACGGAGTTTGCTAAAAACCATCAAAGCCAAATCTGAGAAAATGGGCTATAAACCATTTTTCTCTCAAGAATTTGAGTGGTTCAATTTTGCGGAGAACGCGGATGATCTTCATGCCCGTGGCTTCACAAAACCGCAGCCGCTTACTCCGGGCATGTTTGGGTATTCGCTTTTACGCAGCTCGCAGGAGAAAGAATACTTCAACGACATCTTTGATTATATGGATCAGTTTGATGTGCCGATTGAAGGATTGCACACCGAAACGGGACCGGGCGTTTACGAAGCGGCTATTATGTATGGTGATATTTTGCAATCTGCTGATAGAGCTGTTTTGTTCAAAGGAGGTGTGAAGGAAATTGCTCACCTGCACGGCATCATTCCAACCTTCATGGCCAAGATTAGTCCGAGTCTACCTGGTTGCAGCGGACACATTCACCAAAGTCTTTGGGACGATAAGAAAAACCTTTTCTCAGATGCCAAAGGTCAAAAAGGCATGAGCAAGCTGATGGAAAGCTACATGGCTGGACAATTGGCCTGTTTGCCGTTTATTCTACCAATGATTGCCCCAACCATCAACAGCTACAAACGCTTGGTAGAAGGTGCTTGGGCACCAACTACTCTCACGTGGGCGGTTGATAACAGAACTGTTGCCTTGCGTTCTCTACCTGCTGGCTCAACATCTTGCCGACTAGAAACACGGATTGTTGGATCTGACACCAATCCATACATTGCCATGTCAGCTTGTTTAGCCGCTGGATTGTACGGCATTGAGAACAAATTGAAACTAACGCTGCCTGAAACTATCGGAAACGGTTATGCGGATGAAGGTGCTGGAAGGATACCTAAAAACCTTTGGGACGCTACACAGGCCATGAAAAACTCAGACATTCCAAAACAATTGTTTGGAGAAGAATTCGTGAATCATTTTGTAGCTACTCGTGAATGGGAATGGCGCGAATTCTCAAAAGCGGTGACGGATTGGGAAACGAAGCGGTATTTTGAGATTATTTGAAACAAAAAAAGCCACCCAAAAGGTGGCTTTTTTATATCATCTCGGTTGAGTTTCTTATTCCGCAACTCCCACCTTCATCACTTTGTGGGTAGTATTCATTTTTCCATCAACGCTTTGCATCCTGACGAGATAATTGCCAGTTGCAACCTTGTTCATTGGCAAAAGATACTTTGTTTGATATGCTTCAATCTTATCTGAATGAACAAGCTTTCCGCTCATATCAAACAATTGAAGATTGATGTCTGATTCATTATTTCCCAAATCGATATTCAGCAATTCTGAAGTTGGGTTTGGATACATGTTCAAACGGATGTTTGCTAATGTTTCTTCAACTGAAGTAACGGTCAATTCTGTTTGATGAAAACCCTGCGTTAGGATGTTTGTACCGTTGTCGTAGGTATCAATCATCACTTCACCAAGCGTCCAGCTCAGTTGCGTGGTTCCGTTATCGAAGTGCTCTCCAGCACTGGCAATAACTTGTGGTTCAATAGATTGTGCTACTCCTAGAAATGGTAGAGCGGCAAGCGAAAGAGCGGTCAGAAATTTCATGCGTTTTGTTTTGATGACACGAATATACAGATCAATGCTTGGATTAGCTTTGCAGCTCACATATATTCACATCAATTAGGCACGAAATTAACATGAGTAAGGTCGTTCAATTCAATTTTCCAACAGTTATCCGCTTCGGAACAGGTGCTGTAAAAGAGCTTTCAGGTCATTTAAAAGAACAAGGAAAACTTCGCCCATTGGTGGTAACTGATCCGATTATTGCCACACTTCCATTCTTTTTCGAGATAGTGGAAGATCTCAAAAAAGCAGGTCTTGCCCCTTCGGTGTATGCAGAAATGCACAAGAATCCTGTGAAGTCAGATGTACTGAACGGCAAGGCGGCCTATGTTGCTGCGGATTGCGATAGCATTGTTGGAATCGGAGGTGGCGTTGGATTAGATGTGGCGCGGGCAATTGCCCTGGCCATCAACCATCATCGCGATTTGTTCGATTATGACGATCTGATTGGTGGTGATCAGTATGTGACCGAAGAAGTTCCCTATTTCGTGACCGTGCCGACCACTAGCGGAACTGGAAGTGAGGTTGGACGAAGTGCCATCATTGCTGATGATATAACGCATCAGAAGAAAATTCTTTTCTCACCAAAATTATTGGCAAGCCGTGTTTTTGCCGATCCAAGTTTGACTTTCGGTCTTCCTCCATTTGTTACAGCCGCTACGGGAATGGATGCGTTGACACACAATATGGAAGCTTATGTCGCTAAGAATTACCATCCAATGTGTGATGGAATAGCGTTGGAAGGCATCAAGCTTATTGGGAAATCGATTGAAAAAGCTACTCACGAAGGACAGAACGAACAGGCACGTGCCGATATGATGCTGGCAAGCATGATGGGTGCAGTTGCGTTCCAAAAAGGATTGGGCGTTGTGCATTCGTTGGCACATCCGATGTCACAACTGCTAGACACGCACCATGGATTGGCAAATGCGGTCAATCTTCCTTACGGAATGAAATTCAACTTGGAAGGATTTGAAGATAGATTTGAAGCTATGGCAAATGCCTTCGGACTAAAAAACGGAAATGGAATTCAATTGATTGATGAACTTTTCAAGCTAAATGAAAGACTGGGTCTGCCTACCAAATTGTCAGCCGTTGACGTGAAGAACGAACATCTTGACACCTTGGCTGATCTTGCTTTTGCAGATTTTTGCCATCCAAATAACCCAAAACCCGTGTCAAGAAATAATTTCTACGAACTTTACCGCTCGGCACTCTAATTGCTAAAGAAATTTCAAACTAAATCTATTACAATGAAAAACACAGTTATTGCCTTGGTTGCGCTATTCGCAACTTCAACTTTCGCCTTTGCTCAGGATAAAGCAGCAGATGGCGCAGCGTTCAAATTTGAAACAGAAACGCTTGATTACGGAACGATTGAAAACGATTCTGATGGTAATCGTGAGTTCAAATTCAAGAATGTTGGTAACGAACCATTGATTATTTCAAATGCTAAAGGTTCATGTGGATGTACCACGCCAGAATGGCCAAAAGAGCCAATCGCTCCAGGTGCGTCTTCAACAATCAAAGTTCACTACGATACAAAGAGAACTGGTGCTTTTGAAAAGACGCTTACACTTGAGTCGAATGCCATTGAATCTTCAAAGGTTATCCGAATCAAAGGAAACGTCAACGCTCCAGCGCATGACCCAAATGACGGAACAGATCATTCTGGTCACGGTCACTAAATGAGCGTTTCAGCAGAAAATGCTGTAAAACATATCAAGTCGGGCGATTGCATTTTCATTCACTCGGCTGCTGCTGCGCCCCATGAGCTTATTAGGAAGCTGTTTCAGCGGAAAGATGAGCTTAGGGGCGTAACTATTTACCAGATTCACACAGAAGGAATTGCTCCTTACGCAGATGAGGCCGTTGAAGCTTTTAACGTCAAGTGCTTATTCGTTGGGCCAAACATCAGAAACTCTATTCAGCGCGGCCACGGGAGCTATATTCCTGTTTTCTTAAGCGAAATACCAAGGTTATTCAGAGACCGTATTCTACCAATTGATGTTGCTTTAATCTCAGTTTCACCACCTGACGAACACGGCTTTTGTTCGTTAGGGCCATCCGTTGATATTTCTTTGGCAGCCGTGTTGGCAGCCAAAACAGTGATTGCTCAGGTGAATAAATCCGTTCCACGCACACACGGAGATGGGCTAATTCACATAAGCAACATTAATCATCTCGTGAAGCACAACGAGCCTATGACCGAGGTTAGTGCAGAGGAAATGACGCCTGCTGAAGTGGCAATTGGCAGGCATATTTCAGAATTAGTGGACGATGGCGCTACCCTTCAAATGGGAATTGGCAACATTCCAAACGCAGTTTTGGCATCGTTAGGCAATCATAAAGACCTCGGTATTCACACTGAAATGTTTTCAGACGGAATTCTTCCCTTAGTTGAAAAGGGAGTGATTACTGGCAAATACAAGAAAAAACACCAAGGTAAAATCGTTTCCTCGTTCGTAATGGGAACAAAAGCCATTTACGATTTCATTGATGACAATCCGTTGGTGAACATGCTTTCGTCTGAATACGTGAATAATACGCGAATTATCAGTCAGAATCCAAAGGTCACGGCAATTAATAGTGCTATTGAGGTTGACCTGACAGGACAGGTTTGTGCTGACAGCATTGGGCATCGAATCTATTCAGGAGTTGGCGGACAGATGGATTTTATTCGTGGTGCGTCACTTTCTGAAGGTGGAAAACCAATCATTGCGCTACCATCAACCACCAAGCGAGGAGAATCTAAGATTGTCCTTACTCTGAAGCCAGGAGCAGGCGTGGTTACCACAAGAGCACATGTGCACTACGTGGTTACGGAATTCGGTGCAGTAAATCTTTATGGAAAAACATTGGAGGAACGTGCCAAGCTACTTATCGGAATTGCGCACCCTCAACACAGAGAACTACTAGAAAAAGACTGGTCTGCAATGACCGTATAGTTACTTCAGCGACCGCAGCTTAATCTCCTCTGCCAGCAATTCAGTTGGATCTTCATTGTCTTTGACCTGAAGGAAACTACCTTCTCCAAGATCAGCCAATTTATTCATCAACCGAGCTGCTTCCTTGTCTTCCCCAAAACCAATGATGGAAAGAACGATTCCCTTATCGGAATTATCCTTAACCATTTGCAATGCATCCTTTTCCGAGAATTTGGAAGAGTTGAATTTTCCATCGGTAGCGATGATAAGCTGGTTATTTCCTCCTTGAATGAGTTGCTTTTCGAGGCTTTCATATGCCGTTTCCATTCCTTTAACACCATTGGTGTATCCGTATGGTTTTAGGCTATCAACCAACGCAACAATGGCCTGATTATCGGTCACGGGAGTTGGCGGCAGCAGTTCCCATGAATCAGAATTGTACGCAATCATCGTCAACACATCCTCTCTTCTCAACATCATCACCAGCCTACGGATAGATAATTTCAGTTTATCCATCTTTCCATCATCATTCATGGAACCAGAAACATCCAGCAATAGCAGCACATTATTCGGGCGATATTCTTCGGTTGAGAATTCTGGTTTGGGTTGAGTATCTTCAACGACCTCAGTTTCTACAGCTTCAGGCAATGCCGCTTCCACTTGCCCTTCGATAGACAGTTTTGTTTCTACAGCGGGCTTTTCTTCCAGTTGATTATTCGTGTTTATTCCAAGATCAACCTCTGTTTTTTTTTCCTCTGACTTCTGAAATCTGTCATCTGAAACCTCCACCACTTCTTCCCATTGCTCATTAGAGCTAATACCTAAATCGAATACTTCTAGATTGTCCGTCTTTGGTTCAATCCGTTCTTCTGCCAAAACCACATTGGTTGTAATTCCCAGTTCCATTTCTTCCAACTCTTGCAAGTCTTCCTTTAGAAGAACATTTGTCGTGATTCCTAAATGCTCAGGTTCTGAAGTCTGAAATCTCTCGTCTGAAATCTCTTTCGGCTCTTCCCAACGGTTATCAACAGAAGCCGTAACTTCTTCTTCATTAAGTTCAGAATCCGAATTATTTCGATTCAAATAGATGACTTCCGTTCGGTCGCGTTTCGTAAAAGCAATCTCTTGTTCAGCCCTTTCGTAACCATCTTTTGCAGCCACTGCAATGTATTTTCCAGGTTCAATCCAATTGACGGCTACACCCTCCAAGTTGGTTCCGTTAATTGCTTTGCGAATGCCGCGGTCAAACACTTCCACACTTGCGTTCGGAATTGGTCTGTTGGTAGCCACATCCACCACCTGAACCACGTTCGGCTCAGAAGTTCTCACTGGTGCTGTACTCTGAAATGATGGACAGGCCGTCAGCGCATTCGCGTAGATACTCTTGATATTCCCTTTTACCGTCAACTTTTCAGCCTTACTAGAGGCGTTGGTGTAAACTTCAACGGTTCTCGAAAACAACCCAGTCCCTCCTGTATAATAGAGGATTTCTATCTCACCTGTTTCACCAGGTTGAATGGCTCGGTTCGGATAGCGCACCAATACTTCGCGGTCGTGGTGCTGTGGCAAGAACATCAGCTTCTGATTCCCAGTGTTGGTAAACTTGAAAGTGGCTGGCGGACTGTTCCAATCACCAACGGTTCCGAAATTGACTGAGGTTGTTTCCCACTTGATCTTTTGAGCCGAAAGACCGAACGGGATTAGCGTCAAAAGAAGTATTTGAAAAAGTCGTCTCATCCAGCGATAAAGTTAACCAACGCGGCAAGCATGGATGTATTGCGAATGTATCTTTGCGGCATGATTAAAATTGGAGTTTCTGCATGCTTTTTTCATCCAGACCTAAACAGGGCAACCTTCGGGCCGAAAACACTTTCATACCTCGAAAACGACATGGCCGTTTATGTTGCGCGGGCAAACGTGATGCCTATCCTCATTCCTGAATTGCCAAAAGACGAGAAGCTGGCGATAATAAAAGAAATGGATGGTTTGGTTTTGCAAGGAGGGGTCGATTTAGCTCCAGAAACGTATGGAGAACAACCCATTGGAAGATGGCTTGGAGACCGAATCCGTGATGAGTATGAACTTGAATTAATGAAGCTTTTTCTTGATGCGGGAAAACCTGTTCTTGGTATTTGCCGTGGTTTTCAGTTGATGAATGCGTACTATGGAGGAACGCTTTTTCAGGACATCGAAACGCAACGGCCAGAAAGCATAAAACACCGCGATGCGGTTGAATATGACCACGTTCATCATGGTGTCCGCTTTGAGAAAGGCTCATTTTTCGAATCGCTTTATGGCAATGAGAAAAACCCAATGGTAAACTCGGTGCACCATCAGGCAGCGAAGGATATTGGTAAAGGACTGATTCCACAGGCCTACTCTTCGGAAGACAACATTCTCGAAGCGTTCATTCACGAAAGTGCAGAATCAGGAAAGGTCATGGGCGTGCAATGGCATCCGGAATTCTTCCACACTATGGGCGACAAACTTATTGACCCATTCAAAATCATTGACACATTTCTATCATTCGTTAAAACAGATAAATGAAAATCATCAATCCTGCCACAGAGGCGGTCATTAAGGAAGTAGCTGAGGATAATACTGCTTCAATTCAAACCAAGTTTGAAACTGCAAAATCGGCTCAAAAAGCGTGGGCAAAAGTTCCGATGAAAGAGCGAATTGCGTGCATTGTCAAATTCAACGAGCTGATGTTGGCAAATGCAGACAGGATTGCTGCAGACCTTACTTCCGAAGTAGGAAAACCACTAGGACAAGCAAAAGGCGAAATCAATGGCGGATTAGGTAGAAGCAAGTTTTTCGTAGAAAACAGCGAAAAATACCTGGCAGAGGAATGGATGGTCTCGGAAGGTGCGACACGCGAGAAGATTACCTACGAACCGCTTGGTGTCATCGCCAACATCTCAGCGTGGAATTATCCTATTCTGGTCGGTTTCAACGTGTTCATTCCAGCGCTGATAGGTGGAAATGCCGTGCTTTACAAACCATCGGAGTTCAGCACACTTACGGGGCTAAACATGGCCGAAATACTTTGGGAAGCAGGTATCCCGAAGGATGTTTTTCAAGTAATCATCGGAGCAAAAGATGCTGGTGAAGCATTGCTAAATCTTCCACTAGATGGATATTTCTTTACTGGTTCTTATGCTACTGGGAAATACATTGCCGAGCGCGTTGCAGGCAAACTTGTTCCTGTTGGATTGGAACTTGGAGGAAAAGACCCTATGTATGTTTGTGAAGATGTAGACGTAAAAGCAGCTGCTGCCGCAGGAGTTGAAGGTGCTTTCTATAATAACGGACAAAGCTGCTGCGCGGTAGAGCGTATTTACGTTCACGAAAAAATTTATGAGGATTATGTTTCTGCTTTTGTGGAAGAAGCGAAGCAAATGAAATTGGGTGACCCGAACGAAGAAGGAACTTTCCTTGGATCATTGACAAGGCCGCAACAGATTGCAGTCTTGGAAGATCAAGTGAAAGATGCCGTTGAAAACGGTGCATCGCTCCTATTTGGTGGAAAACGTGCCGATAATAAAGGATACTATTTCGAACCGACTGTTTTATCCAATGTGAACCATTCGATGAAAGTGATGATGGACGAAAGTTTCGGCCCTATAATAGGTATTCAGAAAGTGAAAGGTGATGCTGAAGCAATTAAATTGATGCTTGATACGCCTTACGGACTAACATCAGCCGTTTACACACAAAATGAGAACCGTGCTCTGGAACTGATGCAACAACTCCATTCTGGAACGGTATATTGGAACTGCTGCGATCGCGTAAGCCCAAATATTCCTTGGAGTGGACGTGGTGCTTCGGGCCTCGGTTCTACCCTATCCCATGCAGGAATCAGGACGTTCGTTCAGCCAAAGAGTTATCACTTGAGAAAGTGAAATTCGTTTGTTCTCTAAAACAAGAAAGGCCCGATATTTCGGGTCTTTCTTGTTTATGGATTGAGCAGTTTTTACTGCTTGATTATCTTCTCAACCGTCATTTGATTGTCTGCATATATTCGCAGGAAGTAAACTCCATTAGGAATGTCAGTCATATCGTATTGCTTACGCAAGCTATCGGTGTTACCCAAACGGCTATCCATCCAAACTTGCTTACCTACCATGTCGTAAAGACCAACCGTTATGTCCATTTGTCTAGCCATTTCAACCTCAAGCGTAAACTGTCCATTGTTCGGATTTGGATAAACACTCACGTTGCCTTCAAAATTTGCTTCTTCGATTCCGACACAACAAGTCAATTCAAAGTTTGGAGAACAGTCAGAACATCCGTTGGCATCTGTAACACATACACGGTAATTGCCGCTTCCCGTTGGATTAATTGTGTAAGAAGCATTGGTTGCTCCCGGAATTGGATTGCCATTATAGAACCACTGAAACCCCGTAAAATCTCCAGCATTGCTCACGGTGAGTAAACCAGCATCTTCGCTAACAATTGGTTCTGGATTCCAAACAGTAACAGTAACTGCATCGGCCTGCAACGTACTATCAATACAACCATTTCCATCCATCGTTATCGGCCAATAATCTCCCGACTCAATAACAGTAACGCTTTGAGTAGTAGAACCACTGTTCCATAAATAGGATGCATATCCTGGACCTGCGCTCAAGTTAACAGAACCTCCAACGCAGAATTCCAACGGACCGTCCGCAGTAATGGTAGTTGCTGGCATTGGTTCGTTCATTATCAGAATGACCTCGTTTGTTCCTTCACAACCAAATTGGTTAGTAACGGTAAGAACGATGGTATCCGATTGACCCCATTCAGTCATTGGAGTATTATCACCAGTTGTCCAAGAATATGTGTTATATCCTAATTCGCCAGAAAGAATAACTGTATTTCCAATGCAAAACTCTATAACTCCATCAGGGGTAATAATCGGAGAAGGAATTGGATTTACTGTAACCACAATAAGATCAGTTCCAACACAACCGTTTCCATCTACCACGGTAACTTCATAACCACCTGTTTGACCTGCAAAAGTAGTTGAAGTTGAATCCCCAGTAGGTGTCCAAGCATACGAAGTGTATCCTGATCCAGCGTCCAAGGTGATGGAACATACTGTCGTGTCGTTTCCTAAATCCACCTGAGGTGCTTGAAGAACGTTGTAAACAGCTGAAGCAGTAGCATCACAGCCATTTGCTGCTTCATACGTGTAATCAACATTGATGGCACCAACGCCAGCAAGGTCGGGGAAGAAAAGATCCCCGATAATAGAGAAATTACCATATACCACGGTATAATCTCCTCCAATTGGGCTACCGCCTGTTAATTCAACGAAATCTTCGTTAGAACAAGCAAGTGAAGGCAACGTAAGTGCAACAGAAGGTACTGGAAGAACATTATATTGAAGTCCAGGACTAGTTACCGAACAATTATTGGCATCAGTACCAACTACGGCCACAGTCTGACCGTTCACCAACGATGAACTTGTATAAGGATTTGTGTTCCCAGCAGATACCCCGTCAATGAAAAACTCGTAAGTACCAGCACCAGATGCGGTGAATTGAATAGGCGTTCCTTCACAAATTGTCAGCCCAGTCGGACTTGCAACAAGCGACACTGTCAAAGTTCCTGGATCGCTAAGCGAAACGGCATCTGTTGACTGACAGCCATTTGCATCAGTTACAGTTACCGCATATTGGCCAGCCGCTAGCCCAACTGCTATAGGAGTAACCTGACCGCCTGAAACCCACGAATAGGAGTATGCAGGAACACCTCCAATAACGAGGGAATTTGCAAAACCGTCAGCCGCTCCACAAGATGATGGATTTACAAAAGATGCAATTCCCACTTGAATTTCAGGATGTACCAAGAATGTTACCGGAGCACTAGTGGCTGCACACAATTGTGTATCAAGACCCATAACAGCAATGATGTCTCCAGTAACCAGAGTATCGGAAATAAACGGGTTCTGTGTGCTCACTTGGAATCCGTTTACAAAGAACACGTAAGTAGTTGCGCCAGAAGCAGTGAAAGTCACAGTTTCACCACCGCAGATAGTGCTATTGGTGGCATCGGACGTAAGCGTAACTGGGCTTGAACCAACATCACTAAGTGACTGACTGATTACAGCAGTACATCCCGCATCATCCGTTGCGGTTACAAAGTATGAACCTGCATTCAAATTGGCCACTGTTGGACCTTGCGGACCATGACTCCAAGTATAGGTATAAGCGGGAGTTCCGCCTGTTGCATCAGCAGTTATCACACCATCAGTTGCACCACACGATGTAGGGTCTGAGAAACTAGTGATGGTTACTGTTGGACTTGGATTTACCGTAACAGGAATACCATCGCTTTCCACATCGCAGAGATTACCATCAGTGGCAATCACTGAAACCACCTGACCGTTGGTCAAACTGGATGTAACAAACACAGTGGTCGGACTTGGAAGACCCTGAGAAACTCCATCAACAAGGAATTCATAAACCAGACCGCCAGAAGCGAAGAAAGAAATACTTTGTCCAACGCAGATAGTTGTGTCGGCATCGTTGGACACAAGCAATACAGTTGGCCCTGGGTTCACAATTGGATAAATGATGTTGCCTGTAGCCGTACAGTTGTTGCCATCAGTTCCGGTTACTGCTACAGATTGACCATCCGTTAAGGTAGCAGTCGTAAAAGGGTTCGTAGAAGATGTTGCCTGTCCATCTACGTAAAACTGATACGTATTAGACCCAGAAGCTGTAAAGGTTATGCTTTCACCAGCACATATCTCGTTGTTTGGGTCTTCACTGCTAGTCATAGTAACAGGTTGCGCTCCCGGATCGCTCAATCCGTAGGTTTCACTTGAAGAACAACCATTGTCGTCCGTAACTGTAAGAA
>JBDNJH010000077.1:0-9395 GCA_041687875.1 Flavobacteriales bacterium
CCCAATCAGAGACGGATGTTTCTGTACGAGTAATGCCGTTGGTGAGGAAGCCATTTGGGTCTTGTGCCGCCAACGCAAACTGAATCTCGCAATCTGCCACGCGGCTAGTCCAAACGGATGGAACGCCCGATACGTCTGCATTCTGCTTGCGGTAATCTTCATTCAATACATCAATCTGAGATTGAATTTGTGCATCCGAAATGTTTTGGGCTGCTGTTTTATACACCACATGCACCACCACTGGAATGGTAATAATTGCCCGTTGTGCATCATCAGCATGTTCCTCAATCCATCGCTGCGTTAATTCTTCAATGTCTTGTCTCACAACCGCTAATTGCGGATTTTCAGCTAGTTGGGCCTGCATTTTTTCAGTGGTACCGCACTGCAATTGCTGGGCATTGATGTTTCCAAAATAGAGAATCAGCGCAATAGGAAAGAATAGAAACTTTTTCATTTGAATCACAAATCTAACTTTTCAGCAAAGTTGAATCTATCGTAGAAGCGTCACAGAACCACTTTTGGTGTACTCTTGGCCTTTTGAAGAAACAAACCGCACGAAATAAGCATACGCACCTTGCTGTTGTGGCTTGCCTTTAGCACTACCATCCCAGCCCTCATCGGGGTCGGTAGTTTCAAATATTTTTCCGCCCCAGCTGTTGTATACTTGAAACAAATAACTCTCTGAATTCACGTAAACCGTTACGGGTTTGAATACGTTATTCACACCTTCGGGCATAAATGCGTTTGGCGTAAAAACATTTGGGTGCTGACGAGCACAGTCTTCATTGGAGCGGCTAATTTCCTGAAAAAGCACTGGGTCTGGAAATCCAATTGGTTGACTAAACCCTTCAACTGCCTCAATGTAATAGCAGAAGTTTCCTTCTCCGATAATAATTTCCTGAATGGAATCAGTATAGGTGAATTGCGTTGGCGGAACTGTTGTAAGGAAGGAGTATACACCATCTACACTTCGGTGAATATTGTAAGCAGTAACAGGGCCATTCCATCCTTCGTAGGCATTCCATTCAAGAGAGTTGGTTCGGTTAGAGTTGGCCTCTGCATCCAGAAGAATGGTGCGCGACATGTTCATCGTGTCTGCATTTAGCTGGCAACTATCAACCCCAATAACCCAATAGTAATAGCTGTTGAAGGCAGGTCGTGCCGATGGATCTGTGTACTGATAGTACCGCGTGCTCACATCAAACGGCACGAACCAAAGGTTGCGCATATCATCGGGCTCTGTTCCACGCTGTATCTGAAACCCAACGTAACCTGCTGTGCTATCCACAAAGAAGAATTCCTCAACACCTGTGTTTCCTGACTGAACCGTTGTGTTGTAGTTGTATTGGTAGTCGGGACGTTTGGGAACGTAAATCAATACACACGTATCGTTTGATGTGGAAGTAATCCGTGTTGGTGTGTCTCTCACCGCCACTACCCGATAGCAGTAAGTGGCTTCATCCTCCACATTATCATGTCGGAAAACAAAGGTGGTGTCATCAACTGTTCCAACCAAAATTTCAGTGGCGCCATCCTTACTTGTATGAATCTCATAAGCTCGCACACCTTCCGGCCAATTGACGTATTCTGTCCATCGAATCTCCGCGTATTTCTCACAACCATCGGCAACGACACTTGCTAATATCGTCCGAGCAAACGTAACCGGATTTCCAGTTACTTGGCAATTGTTGGTCGCCTTCACGCGGTAAATTTCGCTAACAGTACCAGCATTTGAGGCAGGATTTGTCCAGTCGGTATTGTTGTAGCCAACGGCAGTGAACAACGGGCTCCAGATGCCAGCGTTGTTCTGCTCCACGGTATATTCAACCACGTTGAGTTGCGTGTTCGGCAGCCAACTGATACGTGCCAATTCATTAACAACAGTGACCGAGTCAATGGCCTGCGGATCGGGCATAGCGGGATTGTTCAAAATATCACCAACTACGTTTGAAACAGAAGTACACGGAAGATTGTCTGATAACTCAACTCGGTAGTTCACTTGCTCGTTACACCAGATAATGGGGTCTACGTAAGACAAGTTTGTAGTGGTTGCAATTATTGTCCAAGTTCCTGCTGGGTATTCACGATAAAGGTCATAAAGCCCAGGTCCGGTTGAACTGGCAAGGGCTGGAGTTGCAACCGCGTTCCAGTTAAGATTTGCCGTAACACCGGTATTGTTAAGCGTAAGAAAAATAGACGATATCGTATCCACCGGGGCATCCAGCACGGCATCGTTACAACCCGACCGCGTTCGTATTACATAATAATTTGGACTTGTGGTTGAGGGTGCTGCAACCGCATTGGCTGAGGTATGCGTGTAGGTTCCTGTGCCGATGTTCGTGACCGTGCCTATTTCTTGAGTGAAAGGACCGTTTGGCGAGGTGCTGTGAAAAATGGCATATTCCACGAACGATTGTGGCACATTATTGTCTACCACCGGTTCCCACGAAAGGGTGATGTCGCCATTGGCGGCAGTGGTGGCGCAATGCGGTTTCGGACTTTCGATTATCGGCTCACCCACAACCGTAACCGTCACATTCACAAAGTTTGATGCCCGCGCAGGGCAGAAGTCGTCCTGAAATTTGAAGATGAAATTGTATGTGTTCGAATAATTACCGCAGGCTTCCTGAATGGCAACATGGTCGCACGTTGTCTGCCAGTTGAACATGGTCGAAATGCTTCCAACCCCAGTAGTTGGAGGACTCACATTTGTCAACGTGGCGCAAGGAGGATTGAGACATCCGGCATTTGCGTTGGTGAAATTCGTTCCGAACTGCGAGCCGGATGCGCTGAAAGACATAACCTGAGGATTGCCTCCAACAATATCGTTGTCAGTTCCGGTTATGGCAAAACTTACGGGGTCTCCTGCCTGAACCGTCACAGCATATCCTGCTGTGCCAACTGGCGCGCTCCAAGCAGGGCTTGTTACACTGGGCGAATTATTAGCTTCGGCACAAGGAATAATGGTCACGCTCATTTCTCGTATTGTTTTGGAAACGCGCTGGCCGCATCTCCACCCATAAACGGCCACAACCATTGTCCATCGTCCTTGCACGCCAGGGGAAGCGTATTCAATCTGTCCAGTAACTGGATTGATTGTAACGCTGTCGTAAGTCGGATTCAATGTTGGACCAGGCAGCGGAAGATTTGCACTGTATCCCGCGGCATAGGCAATGGGTACTCCTAGGTTTCCTAATGCGGGCACAAACTCATAACTAAGCGAATCGAGGTCGGTGTCTATCGCATTACTGTTGTATTGAAGTTGGTATCCAGAGCATAGTAACGAAGTGGGTTCCTCTGCAAACTGAGGACTTGAGTCATAACACGGATTCAAGTTCTGTCCGTTAAACGGGTACATCGTTGCGGCATAGTATATCTCCTCGTTTATTGCCGATTGAAGATTATCGGCTGGATTTCGGCAACATCTGTGATAAATTACTTCAATTCCACTAGGGCCAGGAACCACGTTTAACTCAAACGGGTCCGATTTGAAAATATACTGCTCTACAGAAATATTCGGGAGTTGATCGGCACAGGAAAAGCCGCATCCAAGTGGGGTAACATCTGTTTGAGATATTAGCGTAAGCGGTAAGCTTCCAAGTTGTGTTGTATCATCCCAGATTTCAATAATCTGATTACCAGTATTTACGATGGAGTTTGCACTACAATCACGGTACAATTTGAGATAGAATTCAAATTTGCCAGCATCGGGGCCTGTTGTAATGCATTCCCAATAAATGTCTCCACCAATGATGTGCTCAGCCTTTGCTCGTGGTTGAAATACGACAACCAATAGCAATGCAAAAACATACTTGAAAACGTAATTGAACCTAGTCATTTTGGTTGCCGAAGCGTTGACGCGCTAAATTATCATTTATTGCCTTTTCCGTCCGGAAGTTAGAGGCTTCTAGAGAACGCCTTACCAAGCATAAAGTTGCTTTTGGTTCACATTGGTTTTCCAGCCGTTACTTGAACAAGGTCTTTGCGCTGCAAATATGTATTGGCCAATTCGCGTAATCGCTCTGGAGTCATGTTCTGAATTTGGCGAATCAGTCCGTAGTGCGAATCAGCTCCTAGTCCGTATCTCAAATACGTTTTCCACTTATCGGCAATTTGAAACGGTCCATCAAGGCTTTTGAGTATGGTGCCAAGCATGTAATTCTGAACTAGTTCTAATTCATGAATTGGTATTGGTTCCTTGCGAAGGTGCTCAATTTCAATAAAAATCTCATTCACGGCTGCTTCGCATACATCCGCACCAACCTCGGTTGAGATGGAGAGATAACCGCTGTCTTTCAGACTTACCAGTCCTCCACCTATTCCGTAGGTGTAGCCCTTGTCTTCCCGAATATTGGCCATTAACCTAGAACCGAAATAACCACCTAAAACGGTTGAAAGAATATGCATGCCAACAAAATCCGAATGAGTACGATTGAATAGAACTCGACCAATCTTTATCGAATTCTGAACTGCTCCCAATTTCTCAACATGATGAATTATCGGTTCAACGGCATCGATATGGATAGCGTTTTGCGTAATGGAACCCCGTTTTTCTTGCCCAAATTGTTGGTTTATACTCTGAATGGCGGTGCTAGAAAGTTTGCCCGACACTAGAATGTGCTTAATCCGACTTTTGATAAACGATCCATGAAAATCAACCAGTTCTTGTCTGCCAATGGCATCATAGTCTTGTTGATTGGCACTCCTACCATACGGATGTTCCTTTCCGTAAAGCGATGCGCTAAACGCCTTTGCTCCCAAATAGCTCACCTTTTCCTCGCTCACAAGCATTTCCTGTTTGCTGGTTAAGAGGTGAGTTTCCACTTCTCTTTCTGCAAAAATCGGCTCAGAATAAACTTCAGCCAAGGTGCCAATCGTGTTGTCTAAATGCTTGTTGAGCGTGTAAAGGCAGAGAGAAGCTTCATCATGAGTAACCTCAGATTGAAGATGAGCCCCATAAAAATCAACTGCTTCGGCCAACTCCATGGCCGAGTGCTTGGTTGTTCCTTCGGTTTGCAATTTTGATGAAGTAGACGCAACTAACTTCTTGTTTGCCGTAGCGGTTCCAGCATGGAAAATGAGCTCAATTTTCAGCACTTCTTGGGTTCCTGCATTAACCGAGAAAACAGGAAGCCCGTTGTCTAAATGATGAACGGAAGGTTCAAGTAGATTAATGCTATTAATCTTGCCAAATGGTGGTGTGAGTGATCGGTCCAGCATCATCCTTTTCGTTTGTAGATAAGCGTTGATGAATTGGTTGAAACGAGATGTTGTTGAGCCAACTTCAACATACCAGTCTTTGTCACTTTTCGGTATCGTTCGATTTCTGTATTCACCATCTCAGCATCTCCCAACAGTTCGTGATAGGCAAGACCGATAGCTCGATTCAAAATGTTCATTTCCGAAAACTCGTGTGTTGATTCTACTTGGTTCTTCACCTTTTCCAATTCTATGTCAGCCACCGTTTTTGTTCTCAGTAGCTCAATTTCGGTCCAAATGGCCTTTTCGGCTTCATCAATAGTTATTCCTTGTAATAAGTGTCCGGCAATAGTGAACAGACTCGGGTCGCGTTCGCCCATTACAAATGCACTAATAGATGTAAAGATTCGGTTTTCCTTCACCAATTGTTGGTGCAATCTGCTAGAGTCACCATGGCCAAGCACGTCCGAAAGTAAATCCCAGCCAGCGTAGTCCGCATCCTCTTTCCCACACATGTGAAACGAAATGTAGATGGCATCTAACGGAACCGCCCGCTCAACTTCTAACCTTTTTGCCTCTTTCTGAATAGGTTCTTTTGGTAGTTTTCGTTCAATCCTTTCGCCTTTGACGATTGGAGAGAACCACTTTTCAGCCAAAGCTCTAATCTGCTCTGTTTTTACATTTCCTGCTACCACCATTACCGCATTTTTAGGTCGGTAATGTTTTTTGTAAAAAGCCTTCACCATATCCATCGTTGCCTCTTCAATGTGCTTTTCTTCCTTTCCAATTGTTGCCCATTGGTAAGGATGCTCTGAAAACGCAAGGGGCCGCATCAACAGCCAGGCATCGCCATACGGCTGATTGAGATAACGCTGACGAAACTCCTCAATAACCACACTTCGCTGCACTTCTAAACTTTTCTCGGTGAAAGCAAGGTTCAGCATTCGGTCACTTTCGAGCCAAAATGCGGTCTCCAAATTTTCTACCGGTAATGTGATGTAATAATTGGTGATGTCGGTGCTAGTAAAAGCGTTGTTCTGTCCTCCTGCAACCTGTAATGGCGAATCATACGAAGGAATATTCGCAGAACCCCCAAACATCAGATGCTCAAAAAGATGCGCGAATCCGGTTCGGTTTGGGTCTTCATCTCGCGAACCCACATCATACATGATATTCAGGCAAGCGAGCGGAGTAGAGGTGTCTTTGTGCACAATGACTCGAAGGCCATTGTCGAGCGTGAATTTTTCAAAATCTATTCTTCCCATGGGGCTGCAATGATACGCAAAGCACAGTCCAATATTCAATCAGATTGAGCCAATAAACTATGGTTAGAGTTTATGAATTGGTAGTCAGATTGCAAATAATTCGTGGTAGAATGCTTAAATGAAAATGTATTGAATTACTTTGTTTCGCGAATAATCTTAATCTAACCCCATGTTGCGTAAACAAAAATCGATTCTCGTTACCCTTTTACTAATGGTATTCTCCGTGTTCGGAAACGTTTACAGGGCGCAAGCCTCTCATGCCCTTGGAGCCGAGATTACCTACGAATGCTTGGGAAATAACCAGTATTTGGTGCGTGTCGCGTTCTTCTATGATTGTCAAAGCACCTTCACCAATTTCGACTTTGAACTTGATATTTCTTCGAGCTGTTTCAACCAGAGCTATTCGCTGAATTTGCAGCCGCCTCCGCCAATAAATCCTCCGTTTGACACTTATTTGCAGCCATATGAGATTCCGGTTTATTGCGAAGAGTCCAATTGCGGGAGCGGTACTTTGCCTGGGTTTTTGGAATATGTATACACTAGAACGGTAACGCTTCAGCCTTGCAGCGATTACGTTTTCTCATTCACCGAAAATGCGCGTAGTGAGGCGATTGAAACCATTTCTACGCCTGGAACGGAAGATATTCATGTGGAAGCACGGTTAAATAGCGTGCTTGCTCCATGTAATAACTCACCGCAATTTGACCTTCCTGCTCGTGGAATTCTCTGCTTGGGTCAGGATAATAATATGATTCATACCGCCACAGATTTTGATGGTGATCAACTTGTTTACAGCCTTTACACGCCAATGACCAGTGCAACCACAACAGTCAATTACCTGAATCCTTACACCTTTAACAATCCAATTCAGAACAACTATTTCTCTCTCACCAATGGAATTGTGAGTGTTTGGCCAACTGAACAAACCATTACCGTAATGGGAATTTTGGTGGAGGAATTCCGGAACGGAGTTCTCATTGGTAGCGTGATGCGTGACATGCAAGTTCGCGTGGTTCAGAATTGTCCGCAGAATCCTGTTGGTCAATTTGAAACCAACGGCTTGATTGGTTTTGATGTAGATAGTGCCTATTTCTGTTCTGCAGACACCATCAATATTTATGTTTTTCTTGATAGTACGCTGGTTGGGCCTCAATACACTATTTCCGTTGGAAACTTGAGTGATTTTCCTGGAGCAACCTTTACGCTTGAAGACGATACGGTGAATGCTGGTCTTGTGATTGGACACTTCACTTGGGTTCCTGACTTCGGAAACATCACCAGTCAATCATTAGTATTGACTGCCTATGACGATAACTGCCCAGTTGTGGGTTATACAAACTTCACCTATCGGTTCTATTTTGAGAATATCGTGCTGGATGCGACTGTGGGCGTCACCGGAATTAGTTGTAATGACAGCACGCTACTGTCGGTTCAACTAGATGATCCACATGGCCCAATTCAATATGAATGGGAAGATGGATCTACTGGAAGTACACATTGGGCCACGCCTGGAGCTTATTCTGTTTCGGTTGAGGACAGTTTGGGCTGCACCGGAACGGATACGTACGTAGTATTCTACAACAATTATCCAGTTGCCAATTTCACTTTGCAACCCGTTTGTCTAAATGATAATATTGCTCCGAATGATCTTTCGTTCAATTATGCGGACAATGGAATAACTCCATTGGAACTCACAGATTGGAACTGGAATTTTGGGGATGGCATTGGTACGTCAATCGATTCGTTGGGACAGTACTCTTATTCAGAACCTGGAACTTACACGGTGACGTTGGTGCTCGGAAATGAGAACGATTGTTTTGATACCGCGACTGCAACTGTTGTCATTCATCCACTTGCGGATTTCGACATCACAACCAATGTGGCGTGTATCGGGACAGTCACAAATTTCACAAACAACAGTTCTATCCAAAGCGGTTCGGTTACCAGTTGGAGTTGGGCTTTTGACGACCTTGGTGCTACTTCAACGCAGCAATCACCATCGCATACGTTCTCGGAAATTGCGTTGTATGATGTGACCTTGACCGCCACAACCAATTTAGGCTGCGAGTCGGATACGACCTTTTTGGCAAATGTGATTGATGAAGCTTCAGCCTCCTTCACATACGAAGCGCTTCCTGATTGTGGAAAAGAGAATCTTCAGATATTCTTTACCAACGAATCGCAGCGGGCAACTTCTTATCTGTGGAATTTCGAGAATAATGTGACAGACACGGCAACCAATCCTGTGTACGACACGCCAAGTCCGAACGGCCCGTTTGTTACGCTAGTGGCATATGCGTATCCGAATGAAGGAGCTTGTTCAGACACAGCCACGATTGACATTACCGACTTGTTTCTGACCATTGATTTTGATACGATTAATGCAGGCAACATCATTACTCCAAATGCGGATGGATTCAACGATTGTTTGTCTCCATTCTGGCACGAGTCTTATGAAGAATGTTACCGTCTGCGTATTTGGGACAGATGGGGAATGTTTATCTACGATTCGGATGATGTTATGGGAGGTTATTGCTGGCCGGGAACTGACAGAAAGGGACGGCCTGTGTCAGACGGCACGTTCTTCTTCGTTGCTGAGGTCAATTCGTATTCGAAATCTGGCTCGGTGTACGTTTACAACTAAACTGGTCGGAAATTTCGGTCTCCTGACCTTGGTTTTTTTTCTTTGGTTGCGTGGCACCATTCAGTACCATTCCCAAAATAAGTTAAGCGGTTAATAAACTAGAATCGTTGGCGTTTCATCCCAAATCTTAACTAATTTTCAGCACCATGGAAACACCAAAAATCCCATCAAATCCCGGTACCATCGAACGGTTCAATCTCTGGTTGAACGGCTCTGTGACAATTCGCATTTTCAGTATTACCATTTTGGTCTTACTGCTGATGATTCCCAATGCGATGATTCGCGAC
>JBDNJH010000078.1:0-7422 GCA_041687875.1 Flavobacteriales bacterium
AAACGTATGATTAAACTATCAGGAATTAGGAAATCCTACCAAATGGGAACCAACCGTTTGGATGTGCTCAAAGGCATTGACCTCACCATCAACGAAGGTGAACTCGTTTCTATTATGGGTTCTTCTGGTACGGGAAAATCAACCCTACTCAACATCATTGGCATATTAGACGATTACGATTCGGGTTCGTATTATCTAAATAACACGCTTATTCAGAATTTGAGCGAGACAAAAGCCGCACAATACAGAAACAAACTGCTCGGTTTTGTATTCCAGAGTTTCAACTTGGTGAGTTTTAAGAACGCCATGGAAAATGTGGCGCTTCCACTCTACTATCAAGGTGTTGGAAGGCGAGCGAGAAACAAGATTGCATTAGAATACTTGGAACGTGTTGGGTTGCTCGATTGGGCTGAACATTTACCAAGCGAAATGAGCGGTGGCCAAAAACAGCGGGTTGCTATAGCCCGATCTCTCGTTACCAAACCAAAAGTGATACTTGCCGATGAACCAACTGGTGCGCTTGACAGCACTACATCTAACGAAGTAATGCAGATGCTAAAGGAAGTGAATGCCGATGGTATGACCGTGGTTATCGTAACGCACGAGCATGACATTGCAGCGCAGACAAATCGTGTGATTTTGATGAAAGACGGGCTCATCGAAAGCGACACTTATAATACACCTGCCAACCATGTTTGACCTAGATAAATGGCAGGAGATTTTTGAAACCATCGGTAAGAATAAGCTGCGGACTTTTCTAACCGGATTCAGTGTGTTTTGGGGAATCTTTATGCTCATCATCCTGCTTGGTTCGGGCAATGGTCTGCGCAATGGCTTTGAAGAGGAATTCAAAGATGATGCGATAAACAGCATCTGGGTATATCAAGGCCGCACAACCATTCCGTATAAGGGTATGCAACCCGGTAGATCCATCCGATTTACGGATGAAGACCATGATGCATTGGACGGTCGCGTGGCTGGTCTTGAGAATGTGGCCTCTCGACTTTGGTTAGACAGCAGAGACATGGTTTATGGTGACAAAAAGGGTAATTACCAGCTCATTTCTACTCATCCGGGTCAGTTCTATGCAGAAAATGCCACGATGATCACTGGTAGATTCCTCAACAAAATTGACATTGAAGAGCGCAGGAAAGTGATTGTTCTTGGTATTCCTATTCAACAGGAACTCTTCCCAAATGGCAATCATCTTGGAAAGGAGATTAAAGTTGGTGGTATTTCCTTTACGGTCATCGGCACTTTTAAAGATAATGGTGGCGATGGCGACAACAGACGCGGATACATTCCCATGACAGTAGGTCAAATGGTGTTTGACCGTGGAAGAAACGTACATGCCATGAGTTCAACCATTGGTGATGCAACACCAGAAGAAAGCCTTGTAATTGAGCAGAAAATCCGAGAGCGATTGGCAGCTTTGCACCAATTCTCTCCGGAAGACAAACGCGCAGTATGGATTAACAACACCACCGATCAATTCATGCAAATTTTGAATGTGCTAAACGCGATAAGTCTATTCGTGTGGATTATTGGTATTGGAACCATCATCGCAGGAATTGTGGGTATTGGCAACATTATGATGATTGTGGTAAAGGAGCGAACGCGCGAAATTGGTATTCGCAAAGCGTTGGGCGCCACCCCTTTCTCGGTTGTATCACTCATCATTATGGAATCCATCTTCATCACCAGCATTGCAGGATATCTTGGTCTAATAGCAGGTGTTTTTACGCTTGAAACCGTGAGTGGAATGATTGAAGACCCAGGCATTTTTCAGAATCCATCTGTTAATCTTACCACGGCAAGCATCGCCACTTTGGTATTAATTGTGGCAGGAACGCTGGCGGGTCTCGTTCCTGCTATTAAGGCGGCATCCATCAGTCCCATCGAAGCATTGAGAGAAGAATGAGCATTTTCGACTTGGACAGATGGCGCGAAGTATTTGACACCTTGGGTGCAAATAAACTACGAACAGCACTCACGGCCTTCGGAGTGCTTTGGGGTATTTTCATGCTTATTATCATGCTTGGTGCAGGTTCTGGATTGCAGAATGGAGTGACCAGTGAGTTTGATGGTTTCGCTACCAACTCCCTCTATGTTTGGTCGCAGCGCACCACCAAGTCATACAAGGGTTTGCCTTCCGGAAGATGGTTTAGTATGAGCAATGAAGACACAAAGGCATTGCGCGAATTGGTGCCCGAAGCCAAGGTAATTGCCCCTCGCAATGAGGTTGGCGGATGGCGCGGCTCAGCCAATGTAGTTCGCGGAATGAACACGGGTGCATTCGGCATCAAAGGAGATTATCCCGAATCGGTTCAACTTCAGCCAATGGATGTAATCCATGGCCGACTACTGAACCAATTTGACCTTAATCAGAAACGCAAAGTTGCCGTGATTGGCGCCAAAGTTGCCAACGATCTTTACGAACCCGGTGAGGAAGTAATCGGAAGCAATATCCGCATCAACGGGGTTTATTTTACCGTGGTCGGAGCCATCAAAACCAAGAAGTCAGGAAGAGAAGCTGAGGATGATGCACAGAGCATTTTCATTCCATTGAGTTCATTCCAGCAGGCATTTAACCACGGAAACTGGGTTGGTTACTACGGATTTATGCCAATTGATGGTGTTTCGGTCGCAGAATTGGAAGCCAAGGTGATGAAGGTTTTGAAGGAGCGTCATCGCATCCATCCTGATGATGAGTTTGCATTCGGAACAAGCAACAACGAAGAAGAATTTGCCGAGTACGCCAATGTCTTCTCAGGAATCAACTTCCTCATCTGGTTTGTGGGAACTCTAACCCTGGTTGCAGGAGTCATCGGAATCTCCAATATCATGCTGGTAATTGTAAAAGAACGAACCAAGGAAATTGGAATTAGAAGAGCCATTGGTGCAAGTCCGTGGAGCATCGTCAGTCAGATTATTCTCGAAGCATTAGTGCTTACTTCGATGGCTGGTTATATTGGGATTGTGCTAGGCGTTTGGGTGGTTGAATTTGCGGGCCCTCTCATCGAAGACGATTCCTTTAAAAATCCAGAAGTAAATTTCCAAACCATATTAATCGCCTTGAGCGTACTCATCATTTCTGGCTGTTTTGCTGGATTCATACCTGCTTATCGCGCCCTCGAAATAAAACCTGTAGACGCTTTACGAACTGAAAATTGAAACTAAGAACATGAAATCATTTGTAAGAATATTAGTGATTGTCATCATCCTCGGAGGATTTGGATACACGCTTTGGCACTTGTACGATAAATCGCAGGAGCCACCTGTGGTTTTTGAAACGGCAAAAGCCTTCCAAACTGACATCATCAAGAAAACAGTTGCTACGGGCACAATTGCACCCAAAAAAGAAGTGGCCATCAAGCCACGCGTTTCCGGTATTGTGGAGAAGGTGTATGTAGTGGAAGGTCAGATGATAAAAAGTGGCGATGCCATTGCCAAGGTGAAGATTGTACCAGATATGGTGAGTTTGAACAACGCCAAAAACCGTGTGCAGATGGCAGAATTAGCAGTGCAAGATGCGCAATTGAACTACGACCGCCAGAAGACCTTAACTGATAAGGGGGTAATTGCTGAGGCCGAATTTCAGCCCGTAAGAACGCAACTGAAGAATGTGAAGCAAGAACTGCTAGCAGCAGAAAGCAACTTGCAACTGATTGAGGAAGGTGCACTCAAAGACCAAGGAAGCAGTTCGAACACCGTTATCCGTTCCACTGCCACGGGAATGGTACTCGAAGTACCAGTAAAAGAAGGTAACTCAGTTATTGAGAGCAACAACTTCAACGAGGGAACCACCATTGCAACGATAGCCGATATGGGAGAGATGATTTTTGAAGGAAAGGTGGACGAAAGCGAAGTGGGAAAAATCAAGGAAGGAATGAACTTGCTTATCACCATTGGTGCGTTGGAAGGACATACATTCAACGCGAAACTTGATCATATTTCTCCGAAAGGAATTGCAGAGAACGGAGCCATTCAATTCAAAATAAAGGCCGAAGTGCAGTTGCAGAAAGGCCTCTTTATTCGTTCTGGCTATAGTGCCAATGCAGATATTGTGCTTGAAAAGCGCGACAGCGTACTGGCAATTCAGGAATCACTTCTCATTTTCGGAAATCATCCAGATTCAACGTTTGTAGAAGTCGAAACCTCGCCTCAGATGTTTGAAAAACGCCAAGTGAAGCTTGGCCTTTCGGATGGAATTAAGATTGAAGTGCTGTCGGGACTTGACACCACAGATAGAATCAAGAAGCCGATGTAATCAATCTAGGTCTTCCTGCACTCTAAGAGAATTGAACCACTCGATAGCATCGGTTTCATGCTCGAAAACGCGCACTGGATAACCCTGTTTTCGTGCAGAAATATAGGTCTTTGCTAAGATGCGATGTCCGAGCGTTTTGATTATCAATGCTTCCCCTTTTTTGATGGCATCGAACTGTGGATTCTCGTGTTGATGCGCTTCGACCGTAATGTGTGTGGTAGAATCAGGAACTACCAAATGATAAACCTTACGGTCTTTGATGATGTCCCAAATAGATTCGATATTTTCATCTACTGATTCATCCGTAATCTCAACATCCGCATTGAGGTAGGTTTTTACCATATCTCCATCAATGAGAACAAGTGCGGTTGGTGTAATTACTTTTTCCAAGATATTATAGTACGTTCTGCTTTCCTGTGTTAACATGCTCGTAATAATTGAATTCACTCACCAGTTCAGTTCCAGTTTGCAAATGATTCATCTATTAAAATTAATCATTAATCGCCACTATTAATCAATTCATCTAAATAAAAGCATTATTCGTCTTCGTTTTTGACCAATAGCATAGCCCGTTAGCAATGTTTTGGGCAACCCATCTACGAGAATCTCGTTTTTTGAATGGGTAAGTTTTCGTATCTATTTCTACATCCATCCAAAGTCTAATAAGTACATTCGCACAATAAATACCACCAAAATGATTAAATCTTTCCTCGCATTTATCACTGTTTTTGCCTTTGCACTCAGCTCCGCATTTTCTCAGTGTCCGCCCGGAAACAACTTCGTAACCATTGAAATTATGACCGATAATTACGGTTATGAGACTTCGTGGGATCTTCTAAACAGCGATGGTGATACGCTTGCACTTGGAGGCCAAGGTGGTGTTTATGGCAATGCCACGCTATACACGGAGTCGGTTTGTGTACCAGTAAACACCTGTATGCGGTTCGAAATTTCGGATCAATTTGGAGATGGAATTTGTTGCGGTTTCGGTTCAGGTTCATTTACCATTTACGTTGATGGCGTTGAAGTAAATACAGGAGGCTCATTCACCACACATACATTCAATCTTTTCAACTGTCCTCCTGGTTCTTCATGCACGGATGCATTTGTTATTTCTGAGGGCGTTTATACTGCGCCTTCCACCAATACGTGGTATAGCTTTACTCCTGCCCAAAATGGAACCTATGCCATTGAGGCGTGTGACAACAGTTGTAATACCAAAATTTGGATTTATGACTACTGTAATGGACTTAACTGGGCTGAGGATAATACCGCGTCTATTTATTATGATAACGACCAAGGTGGATGCGGCCCGCAAGCCATGATTGGAGGTGCTCTTCTCGAAGGCGGTAATCAGTATTGGATTCGAATTGGTAGCCATCTTGGCAACTGCACGGGAAGTATTGATTGGTCTTTGACCTACAACGGCCCTGTGGTTGGTTGCATGGATGCAACTGCATGCAATTACAATCCGCTAGCATCTGTATCTAGCGGTAATTGTTTTTATCCTGGAAACCCACTTTGTCCAGATGGTCCAGACCTTATTGTGGATTCATTGGCATTGGCCACGTCATTATACATGAGTAGTATGAATGTTCCAGCCAACGACTGTCAGGTACAGGAAGGTTGTATGAATGGGTACGGAATGCGCGACATTATCCGTTTCACAACCCATATTAAGAACATTGGAAACTTGGATTACTATATCGGTAGTCCGAGTGCGAACCCAGACCAGTTTGATTTTGTAAACTGCCACAACCACACCCACTATAAAGGCTATGCCGAATACAAGCTGTATGATGTGAACGGAATTGAACTCCCAATCGGATTTAAAAATGGTTTCTGCGTAATGGATTTAGAATGTTCAGGTGGCGGAACATTCCAGTATGGATGCAGCGTTATGGGAATATCTGCGGGCTGTGGCGATATCTACTCTTCTGGGCTTTCGTGTCAGTGGATTGATGTGACAGATGTTGACACTGGGCGCTACACGTTTGTAAACACCGCCAACTGGGATAACGACCCTGACGCATTGGGAAGATACGAGCTTAATCACCTCAACAACTGGGCGCAGCTTTGCATCTATATAGGTAGAGACATAAATGGAGCCATGTATGTAAATCAATTGCAAGATTGTAATCCGTACATCGATTGCCTTGGCGAACTCTACGGCCCTGCACAACCAGATTGCAACGGTGTTTGTGCAGGAACTTCACTACGTGGCGACATTAACACCGATACCAACCAAGATATTGTGGATGCCCACAATTACACCACTGGCATTTTAGCCAACGACATCTCTCCTACCACATGTAACGACTTGAATGAAGACGGTGAGATAGACGTGTATGATGTAGCACTGATGGTAGATTGTTCGCTTACAAATGATGGACACGTCACAGGCTCGGCACACGACCATTGCAACTTTCCTTATGGCGTTACAAACATCTTCGATACAGTTCAGTTTAGCATAGGTAATGTGAACCACGCGCAGCATTACATCGACATTTACATGAAAAACCCACACAACTATGTGGCAGCTTACCAATTCGAGATTTCAGGTCTTACTATTCAAAGTGTACAGAACTTGGTAGACCCTCTAGCCTACCCGATTACGCCAGAATGGTCGTTGGGGCAGGGCGAGGTTATCGGAATTAGCTATCAGGATTCGTTGATTCCGAGATTCCAAACACCATCTCCATTGTGTAGAATTTATTACTTCTCGTTAACAGATACACTTATCTGCATCTCAGACATTCAATCTGTTGTCAATCAAAACTACGAGGAAACTGTAACGAGCGTAGACGCTTTCAACGCCTGCATTCTAGCCTTCACAGGAATTGACGAATTGGCCGATGGCGGTATCGAACTAAGTATTTTCCCTAACCCAATGAAAGATTTCTCGACCGTGAATATCGAGAACAAATTCAACGCCAAAATAGCTGTGCAACTGGTAGATCCTTCGGGTAAAATTGTTAGAGATTATGGTTCGGCATCTTCCAACTCGGTGCGCATTAGTAAAAACGATTTGAGCGCAGGCATCTACTTTGTGCAGGTAAGCGATAAAGAGCGGATTCTTACTAGAGAGAAGTTGATTGTGCAGTAAGGTTTTTGAAGACAGAAGCTCGAAGTGAGGAGGCAGAAGCTAGGAG
>JBDNJH010000079.1:0-9400 GCA_041687875.1 Flavobacteriales bacterium
AATGCCGATTTACCTATTCAACCTGATAATTGTTTTGCAGCTGAAGTTGGATTGAGCGGTGAAATCCGTCCCGTAAATCGCATTGAACAACGGATTGAAGAAGCCGCCAAAATGGGAATGAAACGAATATTCATCTCCAAACGCAACGCGGATGAAAACGTGATGAAAACCAAATCAATCGAGGTGGTTTCCGTGGCTAAGGTCAATGACGTTTTCGCAAAGCTTTTCGGTTAGTTATACCTACTAGTTATACCGTTAAGCATCTACTTTTGCGCGCTATTTCAAAAAATCATCAAATGAGTTTGAATTTCAAGGAAATCGTTACCGCCACCATGATTCTTTTCGCGGTAATCGACATTATTGGCAGTGTCCCCATTATCATTCAGCTCCGACAAAAAAATGGTCATATCCGTTCAGGATTGGCAACAATTGTCGCATTGGTTTTGATGGTTGTGTTCCTCTTTTTGGGAGAAAGCATCCTTAGTTTGATTGGCATCACGGTCAGCGATTTTGCCATTGCTGGTTCGTTAGTTATCTTCTTTATCGCCTTGGAAATGATACTCGGTATCCAACTTTACAAAGAAGACGACAGCCCATCCACGGCTTCAGTTGTTCCACTCGCTTTTCCACTTATTGCTGGTGCTGGCACCCTCACAACCCTTCTTTCACTTCGAGCCGAATACCACACGGAGAATATTCTAATTGCTATCATCATCAATATTGCACTGGTATATCTGGTTCTAAAAACAACACACCACATTGAGCGATTTCTCGGAAAAGGCGGCATCAACGTACTCAGAAAAGTGTTTGGAATCGTGTTGCTGGCAATTGCCGTCAAATTGTTCAGAACGAACCTTGGCGTTTGAAATGCGTAGCTTTGCAACGTGAAAGTGCTGAAAGCCATATCATCTTCCGTTCTAGCCATGTTGGTACTCTTGTCCAGCATGGGTTTTTATGTAGACCACATGGTTTGTGGCATGAGTGGCGAACACAAATTGGCCATCAACCAAGCCATTGATGCCTGTTCTGATAGCTGTAGTCGTTCTGAAGAAAATGCAGTAAAGCGAACTTGCTGTGATTACGATTCGTTCTATTTCAAGGACGAAATTCCGGCCACGAGTTCGGAAAAAACCGTAGCACCAATTGTTTCCACATTCCGTTTGGTTTCGCTTACCGATTTGTTTCCTGCGTTTAGAGCAGAGCAAACACAAAGTCTTCAACTGGTTGAAGACCCCGTTATTCTGCCATCAGTAGAACGGCACATTCTCATTCAAACCTTCCTTATCTGATACCACAGTTTTGATTGCTCCCACTCACGCGGAGCGCACTTTTATAGTAATCATCAAAACTGTATCATGAAAAAATTAATTCTGCTTGCGCTGATGCAAGCACTTATCATAATAAACGTCCGTGGACAATCGTTGCAAGGCCATGTCTACGAAGCGGGCGAAAGCGGCCATGAACCGCTCATTGGAGCCAGCGTTTTCTGGCTAGGAACAACAATCGGTTCCGCCACCGATGTAAATGGCGAATTCATCATTGCTCCACCTGAGAAACTCCCTGCTAAGTTGGTGGTGAGTTTTGTAGGTTTTAGTTCCGATACCATACTTGTCAAGAATAACAAAAAAGATATTGAAATTCATCTCAAACAATCCGTTCAATTAGGCGAAGTGGTCGTTTCCGAACGTCAGGCCGGCAGTAGTTTTAAACTGCTAGATCCTGTAATTGCTGAGAATATTAGCAGCCACGAATTGAGTAAAGCAGCCTGCTGCAATCTGTCTGAAAGTTTTGAAACCAACGCTACGGTGGATGTAGTGATGACAGATGCCGTGTCTGGTGCCAAAAAGATTCAATTATTAGGTTTAGATGGCGTTTACACGCAAATTCAGGCCGAAAATGTACCGCTGATTCGTGGTCTTTCATCCAATTACGGCATGGGTTTTATTCCAGGAACTTGGATTGAGAGTATCCAGATTATCAAAGGGCCAGGATCGGTTTCCAATGGTTACGAAAGCATGGTCGGGCAGATTAATTTAGAATATTTCAAACCCGATCAGGCGGAAAAACTGTTCGTAAATGTATATGGAAGTGCGGGCGGACGGGTAGAAGCCAATATTCAATCAGGATATGTTTTTAATGAGAAAGTGGGCATGAATATCAATGCGCACGCAAGCACGGTTTTTCGAGAAAATGACATGAACAAGGATGGCTTCTTGGATATGCCGCGTTCTCAACAATACAACTTATTTAACCGTTGGTTATTCACGCTTAAACGCTTGGAATTTCAGTTGGTACTCCACGGATTGTATGACGATAAAATTGGTGGACAACTGGGTTTTAAACCTTCCGAAGGCATACGATCAGACTTGCCTTATGGCATTCGCATCACCAATCGCTTGGCTAATATTCACACCAAAACAGGCTATATCGTTCCGAATGTGGATGATTTCAGTGTTGCACTTATCACCAATTGGCGTTATCACGATCAGCACTCCTATTTCGGGTTCAAGAGTTATGATGGCGTTCAGAAAACGGTTAACAGCAATTTAATCTTCCTCAAGCGATTCAATCAAGATAAACACACGCTGAAAGCCGGACTTAATTTCAATATGGATGATTATCGCGAAGCCTTTAACGACAGCACGTTCGGTAGACAAGAGTTGGTGCCGGGTGCTTACGCAGAATACACGTACGTAATTAAGGAGATGTTCTCAGTAGTGGGAGGTTTTAGAGCCGATTACAATTCAAAATTCGGTTGGTTTTACACACCGCGCTTGCACATGAAATATAATCCAACCGACAAAACGGTGCTTCGCCTCACAGGAGGAAGAGGCTATCGAACTTCAAATGTCTTTGCAGAAAACAGTTCGCTCATGGCCAGTTCGAGACAGGTAAATGTGCTCGAATCGTTAAATCCCGAAGTTTCATGGAATTATGGCGTAAGCGCTTCGCATCAATTCAGTGTTTTTGGCAACCCCGCTTCGGTGTATGCCAGTTTCTACCGAACCGATTTTGAGAATCAGGTCATTCTCGATCTGGATGCTGGCACGCAGAATATCAATGTTTACAACCTGAAGGGAGCTTCCTATTCGAATAGTTTGCAGAGCGAAATAAGCTACGAACCAGTGAAACGATTTGAGGTAAAAGTCGCCTACAAATGGAACGATGTGTGGATGCATACTGGGGGCGAAATGCGAACAAAAGCATTGCTGATGCAGCATAAATTCCTGACTACTTTGAGTTATGCAACCAACTTCAATAAATGGCAATTTGACCTGAGCATGAATGTGAACGGGCCTTCGCGGATTCCATCCACAGTAAGCAACCCGGAAGAATATCAGTTGCCAGCTTCATCGCCTTGGCATGCCATGATGAATTTGCAAGTGACAAAACGATTTAAATGGTTCGACCTTTATGTCGGAGCAGAAAACTTGACTAATTTCAAGCAAAAAAACGCCATTATTGCAGCAAATGACCCTTATGGCGAGTTTTTTGATGCATCATTGATTTGGGGCCCTCAAATGGGAATAAACCCGTATTTAGGGTTGCGATATAGATTAAAGTAATGGTTTTGCCCTTGCAAACCACTACGCTGAACTTTAAAGATTGAACTAAAATGAGAAAAACACTTTTAATATTATTCGCTTCGTTTTCGCTGAACGCGGCTTTTGCTCAGAAAACCATCGAAACAGTGGAAATTCAAACCTCTGCCGTATGCGACATGTGCAAGGAAACTATCGAGAAGCAAATGGCCTTCACCAAAGGTGTAACAGCAGCAAAACTCGATGTAAAAACCGCAGTTCTAACCGTCAGTTACAAAACGAACAAAACCACAATTGAAGACATTAAAACTGCCATCAATGAGGTTGGCTATGATGCAGATGACAGCCCTGCAACCAAAGAAGCCTATGATAATCTGCACGGGTGCTGCAAGAAGGATTCGCATTAGCGTGGTACGTAATTTTGCAGCATGAAACGGATTGCCATTTTTGCTTCTGGCGCTGGCACCAATGCCGCAAGGATAATCGAGTATTTCGAGGGACACCCCAGCGTAGAGGTTTCTCTTGTTGCATCCAACAAAAAGAATGCGCCTGTGCTTGAAAAAGCGCAAAAAGCAGGCGTTCCCATCTTTGTTTTTAACCGAGATGAATTCTATGATTCGAATCGTGTAATTGAAAAACTCGCAGACTTGAAGATTGACTTTGTGGCGCTTGCTGGGTTCATGTGGTTGGTGCCCGAAAACCTGATTAAGGCGTATTCAAACCGCATCATCAATGTTCATCCTGCCTTGCTTCCTAAATTTGGAGGAAAAGGAATGTACGGCATGAACGTGCATCGAGCAGTGAAGGAAGCAGGTGAAACAGAATCGGGAATTACCATCCATTTGGTTAACCAGAAGTACGACAAGGGTCGCATTCTTTTTCAGGCCAAATGCGAGTTGAGCGAAAAAGATTCTGCCGAATCAATCGCAACAAAAATTCATGGCTTGGAATATGCCAACTTTCCCTTTGAAATCGAACGCTATATTATGAATCAATGAAAATACTAGTTAGCCTCCTTCTGCTGTCAACATTTCCATTTCATGATGGTGGATGGGAGTTAAAAAAAGACAAAGAAGGAATAAAAGTGTACACCAAACATGTAGAAGGTTCGGGTCTAAAAGCCATCAAGGCTACCACCATTTTCAATGCGAGTTTGGAAACGTGTGCAGCGGTTTTACGCGACATAGACCATCTAACCGAACTTTTTCCAGATACCAAAGTGGCGAAGAAAATTTCGCAGACTGAAAACGACCAAATTCATTATTTGGAGATGGATGCACCTTGGCCAGTAACTGATCGGGATGGTTCGTTTCTATTGGTGTACAAATATGATGCTGTTGCAAAAACACTACTTGTTGATGCCAAAATGAAACCAGATGCCTATCCAGTTCAAGATGGGATTATCAGACTTCAAAAGGGCGGAGGGACATGGACTTTCAAGCGAATTGATGCAACTCATACTAGCTTGGAGTATTTTTTTCATGGCGAACCAGGGGGCAACATTCCATTATGGTTGGCTAATTCGGTGGTGGAAGAAAATCCTCTGAAAATGCTGACCAATTACCATGCTCTGGTAAAATTGGAGCGGTATCAAAACAAAAAATTCAGCTTCATTAAATCGTAGCTGCAACATATCCAAGCTTGTTGTTCCGTCAACCCAAGCATATCTCAATGTCAGAATTTGAATTAAGTAAAATGCCTTCACAAAAAGGCAAAATTGCAGTAGTAACTGGCGCAAACACTGGCCTCGGTTATGAGACTGCCCTTGGCTTGGCCAGCAAAGAATGTAAAGTAATAATGGCCTGCCGAAACAAGGACAAGGCCGAACAAGCAATGGCAGACATTCGTAAAGAAGTGCCAAATGCTGATCTGGAGTTTATTAAACTCGATTTGAACAGCTTGAAATGCGTTAGGGAATTTGCAAAAGTATATTCAGAAAAGCACGATAAACTAGATTTACTCATCAACAACGCGGGGCTCATGATTCCACCTTTGATGAGAACCGAAGAAGGGTTTGAAAGTCAGTTCGGTGTGAATTATTTAGGACATTTTCTTCTAACTAATCTTTTGTTTCCGATTATCAAGAAAACGGATAAAGCCAGAGTGGTTTCGTTGAGTAGCATTGCGCATAAAAGTGGCCGTATTCAGTTTGACGATCCCAATTGGCAGAATTCATATTCTCGGTCGGACGCTTACAGCCAAAGCAAGGTGGCTTGCTTGATGTTTGCCTACGAATTGCAACGCAAACTGAACAATCTAAGTAGCAATGTGATATCTGTTGCTGCGCACCCTGGCGTATCTGATACCGAGTTGGGCAGATACATCCCAAAAGTGCTTTACTACATATTTAAACCGATTACGCCATTATTTACACACCATCCCAAAGAAGCCGCAAAACCTACGTTGATGACTGCGCTGGATGAAAACGTAAATGGAGGCGATTATTACGGCCCAACTGGATTCAATGAAATGAAAGGTGAACCCGGAAAAGCACAATCAACTGACTATTCTAAAAAACGAGATGAAGCCCAGAAACTTTGGGAGCTCTCCGAAAAGTTGACTGGACAAAAATTCAACATCTAAGTTTTGATTGCAACCCTTATTCTGCTTCTCAAATTCTCACCCATCCTCTTGATTCTACTGCTTTTCAGCCCGCAGTTTGGAGGAAGATTGAAGCGAAAACACAAATTGCTTTACGCTCGCTCCAAAAATTGGAACGGAAAGGTGTTTGAAAACCTTTCCGAAACTACCATGGACATCAATCTGAGGACCTTGCCCAGTTTGATGCGAGCGCAGTTTAAAGACCGGCAGTTACGCGCTCCCCAAAAGCCGATTCCAATCATTCCGTTTGATGAAGAAAAGTGGAATTCAGAACCCGAAAAGCCCAAATTCGTTTGGTACGGACATTCGGTTTTGTTCCTGAAATTGAACGGAAAAAACCTGCTTATCGACCCGATGTTAGGGTCTGATGCCTCACCAATTGCGCCTATAAAAACAACACGTTTTTCCGAGAATTCGCTGGATGTGATTGACATGCTTCCAAAAATTGATGCAGTGCTTTTTACGCACGACCATTACGACCACATCGACCTAAAAAGTTTACGGAAACTGATACCGAAAGTGGATAAATGGTTTGTCGGATTGGGAATTGGCCGCCATTTGGAACGATGGAAAATTCCATCATCACAAATCACCGAGTTCGATTGGTGGCAAGAACTTGAATTTGAAGGAGTCACGATTGCCTACACACCATCTCGCCATTTCTCTGGCCGAGGTCCGTTTGATCGAGCGCAATCTCTTTGGGGTGGTTGGGTTTTTATTACCAACAACCATCGTGTTTATTGGAGTGGCGATGGTGGATTTGGTTCGCATTTTAAGGATGTAGGAGCAAAATACGGCCCGTTTGATTGGGGGTTTATGGAGAACGGTCAGTACAATAAGCTGTGGCACGCCATCCACAATTACCCTGAAGAAGCGATTCAGGCAGCTCAAGACGCCAACGTGAATGTGGCCGTCCCAGTCCATTGGGGTGGCTTCGCGCTGGCGTTACATCCGTGGAAAGAATCGATTGAACGATTTACTGCAGCAGCGTCCAATAAGAAACAGAAAATCTCAACTCCTAAGATTGGGTCAATCAATGAACTAGAAAAAACTGCTGATGAGCAGTGGTGGGAGGAATTAGTCTAGTTCCCCTCCAAAATCTTAAACAACTCGTTCAGTTTTGGCGTAATGATGATTTCCGTTCTCCGATTTTTGGCCTTCGCCTCTTTGGTGTTTGCAGCATCCAACGGAAAATATTCAGAGCGTCCAGAAGCTGAAAGTTGAGCAGGATTGATAGAGCTATTGGCCGTCAAAATCTTCACAATGGCCGTGGCACGTTTTACAGAAAGATCCCAGTTATCTTCAATAGCACCGCTGCCTTTGTACGGCACATTATCCGTATGACCTTCTACAAGAATTCCCACTTCAGGCTGCGTTTGAAGCACCTTTCCGAGTTTGATTAACGCATCTTTTCCTTTCGTGTCAACCACCCAGCTGCCCGATTGAAACAGCAATTTTTCCTCTAGCGAAACGTAAACCTTACCATTCTTTTGCTCAACCGTCAACCCTTGATCGGCAAAACCAAGCAACGCATTGGCAATATTGTTTTTCAACGCAACCACCGCGCTGTCCTTTCTGGCAAGCACACCTTCCAAATCGCTAATTCGCTTAGAACGAACCATCAATTGCAGCCGCTTATCCTCCAATTCGGCCTTAGACCTATCCAACTCAGAACGGGTCGCTTCTAGGTTTCCTTCGCGGCTGGCCAACGCCAACTCCAATTTGTGCAATTCATCCTCACGGGTCTGAATATCCTTGCGCGCATCCTGCAATTCCTTCGTAAGCTTTTTGGTGTCCTCAACATTTCCCTCACGAAGTTTGCCCATCTGCTCTAGCAACTTATCGTACGTTTCATTCAGCTTATCATAGTTGGTGGTAAGCCGCGCCATGGTAGAAGACAGCACCGTAGTATCCTTGCGCAAATGCTCCAATTGCCGCTCATAATCAGTCATTTTGATCCCCAAATCTGCCTCAGTCGCCTTCAAATCAATATTCTCCGATTTCAGTCGGGCCCGCTCCTCCTCTGCCTTGGCCCGTGCCGATACCTCATCCTGAAAACGTTTTTCCGCCACACAAGACGAAAGAAGAATTGCCGAAAGCGAAACGAAAAATAATTTCTTAGAAGTAGAGTACATAAAATGTCCGATTAGATTGGCTCAAAGTTACCCGTGCGCACGCGGCACATCCGAACAAAACGCGTTCGTATTCAACACCAAGATGTTCATTTCCGAATTTGGGCGTTTCCGCCATGCAAATGTGGTAGAGCAAAGTCGAAACCAAGTGCTTGGCGGTCGGGTCGTCCGCTATATCTTTTCTTTCCCTGCCGTTGCCTGAGCCAAGTCGAAGGCTAAGAATGAGGGAAAGAAAAGGATGCCGCTTCCACCCCTAACGCACGCAATCTATGAACTCAGCTTATCGCGCAAGCAAATTCTCCTTCTTCAACCACCCGTACAAATCGCCAATAGAATGCTTCCATTCTCAAAATTTGCGCTTCTTTTTTTTCTAAAACAACCGCTGCAAGCGTTACACAAGCAGTTATATTTTCCAAGCCACCTCTACACCGCCACAGGTGCGGCAGTCGATACGTTTGAGGTGGGCGTTATTCCGGGAGAGTTTACGTTTACACCGTAGAGACGCATTGCATGCATCTCATAATAAAGCATGCATCTCCGTGTTGCATTCCGATTTGCACTTCCGAATTAGCCAACTAGTTTTCAGAATCGGCATAATTCTCGACCATTCATTCATTCCATTTATAAAATTAATTCACTAAAAAAAGAAGGAAAATGCCCTACACTAATTTAACAGGTACAATTCCGGCAGCTGCGCTGGCCATAATTATTACCGATTTAACCAATGCACGCAATGCGTTGGCACCTTTTCTGGTCAATCTTACGCCCGATGACATTAAGGACATGTACAAAATGGGCGACAAACGCTTGAGTTTGGCTGCGGAGGCTCTGACTTTATCTACTAACAACCCTACGCTGGTGCCCAACTTCGTAAGCCTTCCGGCTGCGGAGGAAGATTTTGAGGCTTCACACCAGCAGGCGGACATAGAAGCTATACTGGCTCCGCTGCTGCTATCGGTGCAGCATACCAAAATGGCGCGCGGCTCTGAGGTATTGACCAATTATGTAAAAGCGTTTAAGAAAAATGTGGATGGCGCTGCCGAGCAAAATGTGCCGGGTGCTGCGGGTGTAAAAGCTATGCTAGATGTGCATTATGATTTGCCCAACCAGCCCGATGGCGGAACA
>JBDNJH010000080.1:0-9295 GCA_041687875.1 Flavobacteriales bacterium
ATGATTGATAACATGGAAGGATTTGATGATGTGTGGTTGAGTGAGTTTACTGGCAGACGTTGGGAAAAAGGTAAGACGTTGGGAGAATCTATAAATACAGATGAACCCGAATTGTCTGCCACCTGCACACCCGATGGACAAGCTCTTTTTATTGCCCGTTTGCCAGTAGATCAACCTGGTTTTGGTGGAATCGACATTTTCATGTCCAAGCTGTTGCCAGGTGGATTCTGGTCAATTCCAGTGAATTTGGGGCCAACCATTAACACACAATATGACGAGATGTATCCTATCATTTCGGCTGATGGAAAAACACTCTATTTCTCTTCTCAGGGCCACAAGAGCATGGGTGGTTATGACGTTTACAAAAGTGAATGGAATGAGCAGTTCAGCCGTTGGGAGCGTCCGGAAAACCTAGGTTATCCCATCAACACAACCATGGACAACTTTACGTATTGTCCAACAGACAATTCACGACACGCATATACCGCTCAACTGAGAAGCGGAGGGTTTGGAGATTTGGACATCTATCGCATCATTTTTAATGATGAGGATGAACAAATGACCGCGTTGGTCATGGAATTGGACTTAATGACTGGGCCAGAGAAGGAAACACTAATCATCCACGAATGGAAGAACACAGCAGACGGAAACATACAATGGTTTACAGACGAGTATCAGCCAACGGATAAACCAGAATATCAATTTATTGAAACCAAGAATGTTGAAGTTAAGAATGGAGAAGCCTACGAAATAACCATAATTGGTTCCTTTGATGGGGCGGAAGCGGCAAAATATACACAGCAGAATTTTCCAAAATCGGGTAGCTTTAAGTGGTACGATACGCGAGTGAAGAAAACTGCGATTCCAGCTAAGAAGTTTGAACCAAAGATTTCTTCCATCAAAGGGAAAACTCAATTGGAGATAACGGCCACCATTACTGACCAGTCGGGAGAAATGGTTGGAACGTACTTGCCAAACTACAACACAAGTAAATTGGTGGCGGTGCTTATGCCAGGTCAGATTTACGAGGTGACAATCGAAGCGTCTGGTTTTCAGACCATAAAGGAAAAGTTCAATATTATGAGCTTAGGCGATTATCAGAAGATCATCAATAGAAAATTGATTCTTGTTGAGAACGGGTTGGAAGTGCCCTCTAAGTAAATCGTATGCTCGAACTTAAAAAGCCGCTTGCCTTTTTTGACCTAGAAACTACCGGGGTCAATGTTGCCGAAGATCGTATCGTTGAAATATCGGTCATCAAATTGAATCCAGATGGTTCGGAAGAGGTGATGACTGAGTTGGTCAATCCCGGAATGCCAATCCCGAAGGAAAGTTCTGATATTCATGGAATTACGGATGATAAGGTGGCCGATAAGCCATCTTTCAAACAACTGGCACCAAAGATTAAAGCCTTCATTGGCAACTCAGATTTATCTGGATTCAATTGCCTGAAGTTTGATGTGCCCTTGATGGTCGAAGAGTTCCTTCGCAATGAAGTTGATTTTGAGATGAAAGGCCGCAAAGTGATAGATGTACAGAACATCTTTCATAAAATGGAACAGCGCACCTTGGTTGCTGCTTACAAGTTCTATTGCAATGGCAATCTTACCAACGCTCATAGTGCCGAGGCTGATACCCGTGCTACGATGGAAGTGTTGTTAGCTCAAGTTGACAAATATGATGAGTTGAACGGTGATGTTCAGATGCTGCACGAGTTTTCAAGACGTGGAAAGGCGGTGGATTTTGCAGGGCACATTATCGAAAACGAACAAGGCGAAGCTGTTTTCAACTTTGGCAAGAACAAAGGGAAAACGGTGGTAGAGATATTGAAAGCACAACCAGGTTATTATTCTTGGATGATGGATGCGCAATTTCCTTCATACACCAAAAAAGTACTGACCGAACTGCGTGTTGACGCCTTCAACAAGGGGTTGCTATGAAAATCGTATGCATTGGAAGAAACTATGCTGAGCATGCCAAGGAACTGAACAATCCAGTTCCTACCGAGCCGCTTTTTTTTATCAAACCAGATTCTGCCGTCCTTCCCAATAATGATGATTTCTATTTGCCAGATTTCTCGAACGATGTGCATTACGAAGCCGAGATTTATGTGAAGATTCACAAAAAAGGCAAGAACATTCAAGAGAAATTTGCTCCAAGTTATTACAACGAGATTGGAATTGGGATAGATATCACAGCACGCGACATCCAACAGAAGTGTAAAGAGCAAGGTCTTCCTTGGGAGAAAGCAAAAGGTTTTGATGGCTCTGCACCAATGAGCAAAGCAGTACCGCTTTCTGACTTTGCTGACGTGAATGCCATCAACTTTGAGTTGCGCATCAACGGAGTTGTTGTTCAAAAAGGATTTACAGGCGATATGATTTTCAACGTGAACCAGATTATTGCCGAAGCTTCTAAGTATTTCATGCTCAAGATTGGAGATGTTGTATTTACTGGAACGCCTGCAGGTGTAGGGAAACTCAATGCTGGCGACCGACTCGAAGCCTTTATTGAAGGAAGGAAGATGATGGACTTCTGTGTGAAGTAGCAACCTTCGTTGCACACCTTCCCCTTTTTCATTTTCTCTTTCAGCTACCTTAGCAGCCGATATGGCAGGCAACACATTCGGTAAATTATTTCAAATCACAACTTTTGGCGAAAGCCATGGTGCCGCAATAGGCGTGGTCATTGATGGTTTTCCGGCAGGAATTGAGATTGATGAAGAAATCATTCATCAAGACCTACAACGCAGACGACCAGGGCAATCTAAGTTGACCACACAACGAAAAGAGACCGAAGATTTTCAGATTCTATCTGGCGTATTTGAAGGAAAATCTATAGGAAGTCCCATAGCGGTTACAATTCCGAATGCAGATGCGCGTTCAAAGGACTATGCGCACCTTGAGAAAACATTTCGTCCGAGTCATGCAGATTTTACCTATGAGGCAAAATATGGCCATCGCGATCATAGAGGCGGTGGGCGCTCCTCGGCTCGCGAAACTGCTGCGCGTGTGGTGGCTGGCGCCTTTGCTAAAATGTTGCTTCAGCAGGTGGGAATTGAGATTGTTGCCTATGTTTCTTCTGTTGCCGATGTTTGTGCAACGGTCAATGATCAGACGGTTTCTCTAGCAGAGGTTGAGAAAAGCATCGTCCGTTGTCCAGATGAAAAAGCCTCTTCCGTAATGGAAAAACGGATAGAATTGATAAGGAAAGAAGGCAATACGCTTGGCGGCATTGTGAGTTGTGTGGTCAGAAATGTACCCGTTGGATTAGGTGAGCCTGTGTTCGATAAACTACATGCCGATCTTGGAAAAGCCATGCTCAGTATCAACGCGGTAAAAGGATTTGAGATTGGTTCTGGTTTCTCATCCACCAAAATGAAAGGCTCGGAGCACAACGATATTTTTACTTCAGAAGGAGGAAAAACTCGGACTTTATCCAATCATAGCGGTGGTGTTCAGGGCGGAATTTCCAATGGAATGAACATCACGTTTAATGTGGCGTTCAAGCCTGTGGCAACCATCATGCAAGCACAATCGAGCGTAAATAAGGAAGGAAATGAAGTGACCTTGGAAGGAAAAGGTCGCCACAACCCGTGTGTTGTTCCAAGAGCAGTTCCAATTGTAGAAGCAATGGCAGCCATCGTTTTGGCAGACCATTATCTCAGAAATAAAACGCAGAACGGTTGATGGATTTTCGGAGAAAGGACAGACCATTTGTCATTGCGGGACCATGCAGCGCAGAAACGCGCGAACAGGTTCTGGAAACAGCCGAAGGTCTGAAGAACCTGAGTGTTGATCTGCTTCGTGCTGGCGTTTGGAAACCACGTACCCGACCAGGCAATTTTGAGGGCGTTGGCGAAGAAGGAATTGAGTGGCTTCGCGAAGCTGGAGATAAGATTGGAAAGCCGATTTCAGTGGAAGTGGCCAATACAAACCACGTAGAATTGGCCTTAAAAGGTGGTGTTGATGTACTTTGGATAGGAGCACGGACCACGGTCAACCCATTCATGGTGCAGGAAATTGCCGATGCGCTCAAAGGAACAGATGTTCCAGTGTTGGTTAAGAACCCCGTAAACCCAGATGTAGAACTTTGGATTGGTGCCATCGAAAGACTTCAATCAGTAGGTTTGACAAAACTCGGAGCTATCCACCGCGGTTTCTCCACATTTCAAAAATCACCATTCAGAAACAGTCCGAATTGGAATATTCCGATTGAGTTGAAGCGCAGAATGCCTGATCTGCCGATTATATGCGACCCAAGTCATATTTGCGGAAACCGAGAACTGCTGGCCGAAGTTGCCCAAAAGGCCATCGACCTGAATATGGATGGGTTGATGTTGGAAACACATCGTAATCCAGAAAAAGCATGGAGTGATGCGTCTCAGCAAATTACACCAATGCAACTGGAAACGATTCTGTCTGAACTCGTTTGGCGAAATCCCAATGCGATTGATCTTGAAGTTCAGGCTAAGTTGGAGGAACTCCGCGCTACAATTGATGGCTTAGACCGTGATATTCTTGACTTACTTATCGAACGATTGTCCATTTCGCGCAACATTGGAGAATACAAGCGTGAGCACAACATTACCATTCTCCAGCATCAACGTTGGAACGAGATATTGCATGATCGCGAAGCATATATTCAAGGAAAGGAACTTTCGCAACGGTTTCTGTATCGTTTTCTCGAAGCTATTCATGAAGAAAGTATTCAGCAGCAAACGCTGGTGATGAACAACAAAAAAATGAAGGAATGAGTGACGTTTTGTTCAAAGAAAAGGCTTGGCGATTTCTGCTCGACCTGCTTGCAACCGAAAAGGCAATTATTCTGTGCGATTCAAACACGAAATCGTGTTTGGAATATCTGTACGTGGCATGTCCTCAAACCAAGGAATTGCCAACAATCGAAATGCCCGCTGGCGAACGGAATAAAACGCTGAAAACCTGTGAGATGGTGTGGTATCAACTCACTGAACATGGCGCTGACAGAAATACAATTCTGTTGAATCTTGGGGGTGGCGTAGTCACCGATCTCGGAGGATTCGCGGCTTCAACCTACATGCGTGGTATTCGTTTTGTCAATATTCCAACCTCACTTCTGGGAATGGTGGATGCAGCAATTGGCGGAAAAACGGGCGTTGATTTTGGTGGATTGAAGAATATGATCGGAACGTTTTCTCAGTCAGAAGCCGTGTTGATTGATTCTAATTTCCTGAAAACACTACCATCTCGCCAGTACCGAAATGGACTTGCCGAAGTATTCAAACACGCCTTCATTTCTGACAGTTCTATCCTCGATATGATGGAAGCCAATGAAGATGAACTTATTTCCCGTTCGGTTCAGGTGAAATTAGAGGTCGTGAAACGTGATGAGTTTGAAGCTGGCGAGCGGAAGAAGTTGAATTTCGGACATACAATCGGACATGCCATTGAAAGCCACTTGTTAGATTCTGAAAATCCTATTTTGCACGGAGAGGCAATCGCTGTGGGAATGATTATGGAATCGTGGATCTCACTAAAAATTGCTGGATTATCCGAAGACGATTTGAACTCAATCTGCGTAGCGGTAGATTCCGTTTTTACGAGAGTATCTATAACAGAAACCGAATGGCTGGCAATTAAAAAGCTGCTCATTTACGATAAGAAAAACCGTGACGGTCAGGTCCAATTTGTGCTCTTACAACGTATCGGAGATGCTGTAATTGACCAGTCGGTATCGGAAGCCCACCTTGATGAAGCATTGAAATTCTACTCCAACCAAGCATGAAATTGCTTGCACCCTTTGGATCCCTGATCGGAGAAGTCAAACTTCCTGTTTCCAAAAGCATTGCCAATCGGTATCAGATCATAGCAGCCTTGGCCGCGCACCCACTAAATCTGAATCAAAGCAGCATCTCCCCTCCTGAAAAGGAGGGGTCGGGGGAGGTCTTAAATTTGCCCGAAGATGTCAGGGTGCTTCGCGATGCTCTAAACTCCGATTCCTCAGAAATCAACATCGGAATGGCTGGAACGGCCATGCGTTTTTTTACGGCTTACCATTCCGTTCAAGAAGGAAAGGAAGTTGTCCTAACGGGCGATAATCGCATGAAACAGCGCCCGATTGCCGAATTGGTTGGAGCTTTGAAAATACTAGGTGCTGAGATTGAATACGTTGAAAAAGAAGGGTTTCCACCACTTCGTATCAAAGGAAAAAAACTCAAGGGCGGTGAAATTGAAATTTCTGCTTCCGTGAGTAGTCAATTTATTTCTGCGTTGATGATGATTGGGCCGCTGATGGTAAATGGTCTTCAATTGAATTTGATCGGAAAAGTTCTTTCCAAACCATACATAGAACTGACAGCAGATTGCATGCAAAACTGCGGAGTAGAAGCAAGGTTTGAAGAGAATTCAATTTCAGTTTCTTCGGGAAAATACAAGGTTCCCAAACTGCAGATTGAAGCAGATTGGAGCGCAGCATCTTATTTCTATGCGTTGGCAGCTGCTAAATCCAATTCAAAACTGTTGCTTAAAGGATTGAAGCTCAATTCCTCCCAAGGCGATTCAATCCTTGTGGATTGGTTCGGAAAGATGGGAATCTCGTCCATTCAAAAAGAAAATGGAGTAGAAATTTCATCCTCTGATGAACTCAAATTCCCAGCTGAGTTGGATTTCACCGCCAATCCCGATCTCGCACAAACATTCGCCTTTCTGGCGGCAACACTCGGCAAAGAACTGAAACTGACAGGGCTTGATAATCTCCGATTGAAGGAAACCAATCGTGTTTCGGCACTTCAAATTGAGCTTGAAAAGTTAGGTTTGAATGTTGGCGTTGAGGGAAATTCATTGACCGTTTCAGGTTCAATTTCTGCTCAATCAGCAACTATCAAAACGTACAACGACCACCGGATGGCGATGAGCGCTGCGGTGCTCTCAACTGTCGTGCAAATTGAAATCGAAAACCTTCAAGTGGTGGAAAAAAGCTTTCCTACCTTTTTGCAGCAATTACAGAATCTCAAATTCAAAATAGACGAATAAAAGAATGGGAAACAAGATCCTCGACCTACAAGAAAAACTCAAGAAAGTTCCTTTTGGGAATCGCATATTCTCTGGCTTCCTCGCTCGCTTTGCTCCTTATTTTACCACTATCAAACCGCGAGTAATTGAGCTTCGGCCTAATTATATGAAGGCTTCGATGAAGAAGCGGCCTGCGGTTCACAATCACCTCAAAACCGTTCATGCCATTGCCATGTGTAATCTGTGCGAGTTTACGGGCGGTATTCTGATGGAAGCCTCCATTCCAAAGCATCGAAGATGGATTCCAGTGGGAATGACCGTGAATTATGTGGCCAAAGCAAAAACTGACCTGACTGCAAGTTGCGATCTCAGTGCTGTCGATTGGGAAAATTGTAAAGAAGTAATCTGTATGGTTTCCGTTCGCGATACTTCAGATGTCGAAGTGATGAATGCCGCCATTACCATGAAGGTCTCAGACAAACCGATACGGTAGAGACGCGATTTATCGCGTCTCATGATTTGCGCACCGGTCATCCAAACAGAACATCAACCGTAAAGTCATTATCCACAAGTTCGGATTTTTGGGCATTCTCAAACAATCCGTAAGATGTGATAAACGTGAGAAGAACCATTTTATTGGTGGATGTTATGGCTCTGAGTCCAGCCTTTTTGGTTCGCAGGTTTGCTGCATAATTTGAATTGATAGTAAACTTATCGGCATAGAATTTCATCTCGCAGATGTTCATCACGTCATCCTTTCTATCTATGAGCATGTCTATCTGAAATCCTTGACCAAAGGTTTCATCCTTGCGATGCAGAAAGCTGTTAACGGAGGTGCTTACACCCGAAATACCCAGTGCTTTTTTGATGTTATTGACATGCTTGATGCACAGGTTCTCGAAGGCATAACCACACCATATCCTGTATTCTTGGCTTTGCGATGTTCGCATCCAATGGTCTGAATCCGTAGTGCTTTTCCCCTCAATAAATTTTAGATAGAACAGAGAATATTCATCTGTGAGCCTGAAGAGTGTGTCCTTTTTCTTGTTTTCTAAAGGACTGAATGTGTAGATAAAACCCGATGCTTCCAGTTCATTCAGCACGTTGGTAAAACTGCCTCCGTCCGAAAGTTTGGAGTGGTTGAGTATCTCCGACCTATCCATGCCACTTGCTTTGCTGGCAAGTGCACGGATGATGCTGATGTGGTTGGAGGCATTCTCAAATAGGGCCGCGTAAAGATTATTGAACTCATTTTTCAGCGTTCCATCCTTAGAAAAGCATGTTTCCTGAATTATTTGTGTGGCGCTTTTTCCTTTTGATATGTTATTGAGGTAATGCGGAATTCCACCCATTGTCAGATACAGTTGAACAATCTGGTAATGGGTCATTTCGATGTTTTTCTCCTCAAGAAATTCCTTTGTTTCCGCCAAGGTGAAAGGCATGAGGTTGATGGTCTGAGTGATGCGATTGTGAAGTCCGCCTTTTGCGTTCACCACCCGTTCCAACATCCATGATGTTGCCGAACCGCACACCACCACAATAATGTTCTGTTGCGATGCCCAACTGTTCCACCAATGAGCCAAAGCCTCCATAAATCCTGAACGTCTGCCAGCAATCCATGGAAGCTCGTCAAAGAACACAACACGTTTTTTCTCGGTAGAAGATTTCTCTAAAGCCACGCTCAATTGGTTGAATGCCAATAGCCAACTTTCGGCAACGGCATAAGGTGCGTTTTTAGGAAAATGGAGATTCATTTGAAGAGAGAAGTTGACCAGTTGTGTTTTCAGATCTGCATCTTTTAGCCCCGTCATTTCAAAAACCTTGTTCTCATTATAGACTTCGCGTATCAGAAATGTTTTGCCAACCCTGCGCCTTCCCACCATGGCAAGAAAATGTGCATTCTCATCAGTGAGGTATGATTGCATCAGTTGGAGTTCTTCTTTTCGTCCTACAATTTTCATGGGTTTGGTTTATTCATGGCGGAATAGCGCAAATACAGATAGATTCCGCTGATTATGTTTTTTAAGTAGCGGAATGTGCTGTTTTGAAAACGATTCCGCTGGAATCGTAGAGACGCGATTTATCGCGTCTCATCTTCATCGCGTCTCATCTTCATCGCGTCTCATCTTCATCGCGTCTCATCTTCATCGCGGCTCTACAATTCAGAATCTCTACAGAATTCCCGTCCTACATTCGTTGAATGAAAATTCTAATCGTTGAGGACGAACGCGAATTGGCTGCCGATATGGTTCAATACCTGTCGGGAGAGCAGTATCTCTGCGAAGTCGCGTACGATTATGAAA
>JBDNJH010000081.1:0-7093 GCA_041687875.1 Flavobacteriales bacterium
CGACCAATCAGCCTTTATCCGTTCAATCCGTGTTCTTTCTGCGTTATCCGTGTCATCCGCGCGCAACACCACGGAGCATCCGTCAATCTTTGCGCCTTGGCGTCTTTGCGAGAAACAAATGGAGCGAAGCGTCTAAATCAGCGCCTATCCGTTTCATCAGTGTCATCCGCGTTCCATTCCGAAGCATCCGTCCCTCCGCGCCATCCGTGTTATCCGTGTTCCATTATCGGAGCGTAGCGACCAATCAGTCTTCATCAGTTCAATCCGTGTTCCAATAACCGAGCATCCGTCCCTCCGCGCCATCCGTCCCTCCGCGTTATCCGCGTTCCATTATCGGAGCGTAGCGACCAATCAGTCCTCATCAGTTCAATCTGTGTTCCAATAACCGAGCATCCGTCCCTTTGCACCTTGACGCCTCCCGAAAAAAACGAGACAGGTTTGCGAGAAACAAACGGAGCGTAGCAACCAGCTACTCGTTCCAGCCTAGCACCTTTACCTTAGCATCCTTCTCTCCTACCCAGTTACGCTTAGGGTCTTTCGGTTTCTTTTCGGCAAACTTGTTCTTCTCCTCGGCAAGAATAGCCTGCTGCAACAGTGGCATTGGTTCATTCTCCACCATTCTGCTGCCACGCACAACAACAGGTTTACCAGAGGCATCTCTAGTTCCAACCAAACTACCAGAAATAGAAGCAATAAACAGCTTGGCTCTGCCAGATGTTAACGGTTTAATAGAGAGCTCGATACTATCCTTAGAATATCCGCTCAAATTAGAAGCATATCCCGATTCAAATAAGCTTGTCTCAAATAAATCCATGGCAGCCGAATCTACCGACCAATAAAACTTAATGCACGTATCATTCTCAAAAAGCACAGTCTGATGAATACCTTCTGCTACATAATGTACAACCCGTTCCTTCTTGTAATCTATAATGCGGAACGGACGCAACAGCACCTGAACAACGCTGCGTTTCTGTCCCAAAACACCATCAACCAACTGCGCGTTGGCGTTGCTAAAAAGCAGCATCGTCCCACAAAAAAGGACCGTTAGTCGAAAAGCAAACAACTTGTTGTTCAAACGATTGTCTTTAATCAAGCAAAGTGAGCCGTAATAATAAGGAACTTTCGCCCCAGTATTTCGTAGCCTCGCGTAGCTCAAGAGAAGAATGAAGGAAAAGAGAAGATTATTAGTACAAGTTGCACTGTTTGTAGTTCTGCTAGTTGTATCACAGATTGTTCACGCTCAAGTAACAGCCGATTTTTCGGCACCAAACACATCAGGTTGTAGTCCACTTATTGTCAATTTTCAGAACCTTTCTACTGGTTCTGGACTAACCTACCAATGGAATCTTGGTAATGGAAACAACTCGGTATCTCAAAATCCTTCTGCCAGTTACATCAATCCAGGAACGTATACAGTTACCCTTACCGCAACAGGGCCTGGAGGAACAGACACGGAAGTAAAAACAGGTTTTATCACAGTTTTCACGCCTCCTGTGCCCAACCTTGCTCCTTCTCAAAACATTGGCTGTTATCCGTTTACGGTCAATTTTTCAGATTTGTCTATTGTAGGCGATTCGCCCATTGCCACCTGGTCGTGGGATTTTGGCGATGGCGGCACTTCTACACTCCAGAACCCAAGCCACCTTTACACCACACCGGGTGTGTTCGATATTACGTTGATATTGACAGATGCCAATGGATGTAGTTCCAATCAGTCGTTTAACGATATGATTGAGTCGAATAACAATCGTCCAACAGCAGAATTTACCGCAAATCCAACCGTAAGTTGTCTTCCTCCGTCTGATGTTTCGTTTTTCAACACCTCCTCTGCCTCTGGCGGAACAGGAAACCTTACCTATATATGGGACTTTGGAGATGGAAACGCATCCACGTTCCCAGAACCAGACAACACCTACCTAACCTCTGGCAACTTTGATGTAAGCCTAACCGTGACAGATGAATACGGATGTTCTGACACACAATTGGAGGTTGCGTACATTGAAATTGTGGATGATGTGACCATTGATTTTTCGGCCAATAGCGCCACGGTCTGTCTTGGGAGCAACGTTTCATTTGTTGACCTTTCTAACCCTGCTCCAATTAGTTGGGAATGGGATTTTGGCGATGGAAACACATCAACCGACCAATTCCCAACGCATCTCTACACCACACCGGGAGATTACGAGGTTTCATTAACAGCCACGTATAGCGCTTCGTGTTCTGGAACAGAAATCAGAGCCGCGTTCATTACGGTTGGAGAAATTCCATTAGCGGATTTCATCGCAGATACTACCGCAGGTTGCGAGAATCCGTTTCCGGTCAACTTTACCAACAACAGCAGCGGTACAGGACCTCTTACATATCAATGGACTTTTGGTGATGGTAACACGTCAACCACTCAAGACCCAATGAACAATTATCTCAATCATGGTTCCTACACAGTGAGTCTGACCACCACCAATTCGAATGGATGTAGCAATACAGTTTCTCTGCCAAATTACATCAATGTGGCCGAAACACAGGCCAACTTCCTACCTAGCGTATTTGGATTCTGTCAGCCACTGGAAGTAACTTTCTCTGATTCAAGTATCTCGGGCACCGCCATCAGCGCCTACCAATGGGATTTTGGCGATGGCGGCACCTCCAACCTTCAAAACCCCACTTACCTCTACGCGGACACGGGAATCTTTGATGTAAGCCTCATCATTACCAACCAACTTGGATGCAGCGATACACTTGTGCGAAGCAATTACATTTTCGTTTACACGCCTCCTGTTGCCAATTTTGACCAAACACCCAGAGTTATTTGTCCGGGAGAATTAGATTTTATCGACTTATCTGATAATGCAACCGATTGGTATTGGGATTTTGGCGATACAGAAAACTCCACAGAACAGAACCCAACACACGAGTATCAAGACACGGGCTATTTCAGCATAACCCTCATTACCCTAAATAACGGCTGTTCTGATACGCTGATTGTGGAAAACATGATTTATGTAAGTCCGCCCATTGCAAGTTTAGAATATACGTTTGATTGTGCAGACCCAAACACATTCACTTTCACAAACAATTCCTACGGATATACCTCATGGAACTGGATTCTTCCTGACGGAAGCACAAGCACAGTTGACCCATTAGTATTGAATATTCCCAATGCGGGAGAATATATTGTAAGAATAACCACCGCCAACGATACTTCTGGTTGTGTGGATACGGCTGGAGACACCATCAACGTAACCATGTTGCAGGCCGATTTTAGTTCATTAAATACAGAAGGTTGTGGCCCGTTAGATGTTTCGTTTACGAATGAAAGTGTAGATGCCGTTTCGTGGCAATGGTCGTTCGGTTCTGCACCAAGCTCAACAGCTCAAAACCCATCACACACCTATTCTGCAATCGGTGTTTATTCTGTCAGGTTAATTGCCACAGATATTAATGGCTGTAGAGATACGGTGCTTGTTCCTGATTTAGTTACTGTAATAGGTTCCGTTGTCAATTTTGGTATTGATACCTCCTTTGGTTGCGAAACCCTTTCGGTGCAGTTTGAAGACCTTACCAACCCTCCCGGCTCGGTTGCTACTTGGCTTTGGGATTTTGGAGATGGAAACACCTCCACCGCTCAAAACCCATTGCACGTCTATACCACAGCCGGTGTCTATGATGTCTCGTTGACCATTACAGACATTGGAGGTTGTACCAACACCATTCAGCGGCCCGATTTTGTCAATTACATTCCTTACCCAAACCCTGTGTTCTCCGTAAACAACACGGTGGGTTGTATAGGAGAGCTATTCACGTTCACCAATGCTTCTACAGGAAATGCAACCAGCTACCTTTGGAACTTTGGAGATGGCGGCACATCAACAGTTACCAATCCAACACACGCTTACAGCCAAGAAGGAACTTTTAGTGTAACGCTTACCGCATTCAATCCAAACGGCTGCGATAGCTCCATTACCGAAATTGCACTAATCAACATTCAAGAACCCGAAGCAGATTTCTCGGCCTTCCCAACATTTGCCTTTTGCCCACCTCTATTGGTTTCATTTACCAATTTGAGTTCGGCTGATGTTACCTCATGGTTTTGGAATTTTGGAGATGGGAGTTCATCAAATCTTCAAAATCCATCTCATATTTATACACAATCGGGCTCTTTCTCCGTCTATTTAGTGGTTACAAATGCAAACGGTTGCCGCGATACTATTTTGGCGCCCGACATCATTCAGCTTTCGGGGCCGCAGGGCGATTTCAGCTTCTTTCCCGATTCGGTTGGTTGCCCTCCTTACGACATTACATTCGTGTCTGTTGCTGAGAATGTGAGCACCTACACATGGGATTTTGGAGATGGCACATTGGGTTCTGGCGAAACAACCACGCATACCTACACCGAAACCGGTAGCTTCATTCCCACCTTAATCTTGCAAGATGATAATGGTTGTACATTCATTTATCAATCTGCAGATACCTTGTCCATTGTGCCTTTGGCAGTAGATGCTGGTTCTTCGGGTACCATCTGTCAGTTCGATTCGCTACAATTGAACGCCACAGGCGGAGATGCCTACAGTTGGTCGCCATCAACCGGATTAGACAACCCAAACGTAGCATCGCCACAGGCAAGCCCCAATCAGACAACGCAATATGTGGTAACGGTAAATTTGGGGCTTTGCCAGAATACGGATACCGTGATGGTGTTTGTAAACCCAGCGCCAACGGTTGATTTCACAGCAACCGAAGTTTGTTTTGGTTCAATTACTGAGTTCACAGACCTTTCTTCTATTGCAGCACCTGATAGCATTACCGCTTGGAACTGGGATTTGGTTGATGGTTTGAGCAACAATACAAACCCTTCTATCACTTACGCTGCACCAGGCACATACATCGTTTCTCTTACAATTGAAAGTTCCGTAGCGTGCAACGCCACAGGAACAGGCACTGTTGTGGTAAACCCCACACCAACTGCGGCTTTTACAGCAAACGACACCTGCCTTTTCAATACCACTTCCCTACTCGACCAATCAACCGTTAATTCAGGAAGCATTACCAACTGGAATTGGAATTTGGGCAATGGCGCTACAACCACACAGCAGAATCCATCGCTTACGTATGCGCAAGATTCCACCTATCAGGTAACGCTTGTGATAACAGCCACTGGAGGTTGTACCGATACCGTTGTGCAGCCCGTTACTGTGTTCCCACTGCCTAACGCGGTTGCTACTGCTGCCAATGTTTGCTTTGGCCAAACGGTTCAGTTCGGAGATTCATCCACCGTTAATTCAGGTTCTATTACTCAATGGGATTGGACTTTTGGCGATGGAGATGATACGAATGTGCAGCATCCTTCTCATGTTTATCCAAATACTCAGACGTACGTCTATTCTCTTTTGGTAACAACAGATAATGGTTGTACGGATGGCACTTCGGGTGCTGTTACCATTCATCCATTGCCTGTGAGCGATTTCCAAATGACTTCTACCTCATCGTGTGTTGCTCCTGTTTCGGTCAATTTGTTCAATCAATCATCCGGTGCCAATCAGTTTCAATGGACACACAATAATGGCACGGTAGTATCTAGTTTCAACAGCACAGCCATTTTTGATACGGTTGGGCAGTTCAATATTCAATTATTAGTAACAACCCAATTCGGTTGCCAAGATAGCAGCACGCAGTTGTTTGAAGTATTCCCTACGGTAACTGCTGATTTTGAATTTACCACCCCAATGGGTTGTGAACCGTGGATGGTAGATTTTACCAACCTTTCGGAGAACGGAACAAATTATCGTTGGAATTTTAGCGATGCGGACGGTTCCATCCTCGTTAACCCAACTCACATCTTTGAAGAGCCAGGTACGTACACCGTTCAGCTAATCGTAGAAGGATTGGGAGGTTGTGGCGATACCGTTACCATCAACAATCTTGTGACGGTTTGGGATAACCCAACCGCTTCGTTTGAATACGCAAACGTGCCAGACCCCATCACTAATGGAACCATCGCTTTCTTCAATACTTCTACCCCACACGTGGTAAGCTGGTGGGAATTCGGTAATGGAGAAACAGACTTCAGCGAGAATACCACGTACAACTATCCATTCTATGGCAACAAGTTGGTAACGCTCGCCATTGTAGATGCCAATGGTTGTGTAGATACGGTGGAGATGTACGTATCAGTAGATTTCTTCGGAGGGCTTTTTGTGCCAAATGCAATCATTCCGCAAGACCCAAGTCAAGATGTGCGCATATTCCAACCAAAAGGAACAGGATTGGGCTATTACGAATGCCTCGTTTATGACAAATGGGGTAACCTGCTCTGGTATTCCGACAAATTGGTTGATGGTTCTCCGTCTGAGTATTGGGATGGCACCCACCAAGGTGAACTTGTTCCGCAAGGTTCTTACGTCTGGAAAATCAACGCCATCTTCGCCAATGGCGACATTTGGGAAGGCATGATTGATCGCGAAGAAGATTATCACGCAGTGGGAACAGTGACGGTTATACGCTAATCAGCTACTTACTGCTTCCTTACTTCACTGCTAGCTATCCTGTTTTAGTCATTTGACCTAAATTATTTGATGCACATATCAATCAATTCAAGAAAAATGTACGTTTATATTGTTTAATCTACGACCAAGAATCGAATAATTACATCCGCATTATTGGTGATGATGAGCCTCGTTGCGGCTACACAATCACCTCAACTCATCAACTATCAGGGCGTAACCCGCGATAATGTTGGTAACGTGCTGGCCAATCAGTCTATTGGTGTACAGATATACATCCGAAGTGGCCCAACCACAGGCACCATCGCTTATCAGGAAGTGCATAGTGTAAGCACCAATGAGTTGGTCTTCTTTTCAATCTGGCCCGGATAACAACAAAACATTGGGTACATCATCTCATCGCTGGTCTTTTGTGTATGCAGGTAATGGTGCAATAAACACTTCTGATGGAAGAGAGAAAGAGAATGTGCAGGAATTGAGCTACGGAATAAGCGATCTTATGAAGCTCCGTTCTGTATCCTTTACTTGGAAAGAAAAACCGCAGTGGGGTACCAAACTTGAACTAATTGCGCAGGAAGTGGATGCGGTTATTGGCG
>JBDNJH010000082.1:0-17072 GCA_041687875.1 Flavobacteriales bacterium
TGGAAAGTACCATCCGCATGGCGATTCATCTGTATATGACACCATGGTACGTATGGCTCAAGAATGGTCGTTGCGTTATCCATTGGTAGACGGACAAGGAAACTTTGGTTCTGTTGATGGTGACAGCCCCGCTGCCATGCGTTACACGGAGGCACGTCTTCGTAGAATTGCTGAGGAATTATTGGCAGACATCGATAAAGACACAGTCGATTTCAAGCTAAACTTCGATGATACATTGCAAGAACCAACCGTTCTTCCAGCAAGGATTCCGAATCTTCTTATCAACGGCTCATCGGGTATTGCCGTAGGAATGGCCACCAATATGGCTCCGCACAACCTTACCGAGGTTATCAATGGTATTATCGCATATATCGACAATCGCGACATCACCATTCCTGAACTGATGGAATTTATCAAGGCCCCTGATTTTCCTACTGGAGGAACAATCTATGGATATGATGGCGTTCGCGATGCGTTTGAAACAGGCAGAGGCCGTGTCATGATGCGTGCCAAGGCCGAGTTTGAAGAAACGAAATCGGGCCGTGAGCAGATCATTGTAACGGAGATTCCTTACCAAGTGAATAAGGCCGAGATGATCAAAAAGACTGCCGATCTGGTGGTTGACAAGAAGATTGAAGGCATCAGCGATATCCGCGATGAGTCGGATAGAAAAGGTATGCGTATCGTTTACGAATTGAAGCGCGATGCCATTCCAAATGTGGTTCTGAACACCTTATATAAGTACACTGCACTTCAGACTTCTTTCAGCGTAAACAACATTGCGCTTGTAAAGGGGCGTCCAGAGATGTTGAACTTGAAGGACATGATCGTGCATTTCGTAGATCACCGTCATGATGTGGTTGTAAGACGTACCAAATTCGAGTTGGACCAGGCAGAAAAGCGTGCTCACATCTTAGAAGGTCTCATCATTGCTTCTGATAATATTGATGAAGTAATCAAGATCATCCGTGCTTCAGCTAGCCCAGATGAAGCCCGCGAGAATTTGATGGAGCGTTTCAACCTCAGCGACATACAGTCACGTGCAATCGTTGAAATGCGTCTACGTCAGTTGACAGGACTCGAGCAAGACAAACTACGTGCTGAGTACGAAGAGTTGATGAAAACCATCGAATACTTGAAGAGCATTCTTGAGGACGAAGACCTGAGAATGACCATCATCAAGGATGAACTTATCGTTATCCGAGATAAATATGGTGATGAAAGACGAAGCGTAATTGAGCACAATGCCAATGACCTTCGAATGGAAGATATGATTGCCGATGAAGATGTGGTCATCACTATTTCTCACTTGGGATACATCAAACGAACTCCGCTTAGCGAATATCGCGTACAGAGTAGAGGAGGAGTGGGAGCGAAAGCTAGCACAACTCGGGATGAAGATTTCTTGGAATACATGTTTGTGGCCACCAACCACAACTACATGCTGTTCTTTACGGAGAAGGGCCGTTGTTTCTGGATGCGTGCGTTCGAAATTCCTGAGGGAACCAAGACCAGCAAGGGACGAGCCATCCAAAACCTTATCAGTATCGAATCTGATGATAAAGTGAAGGCATTCATTAACGTGAAGGACCTGAAAGACGAGGAATACATCAATAACACCTACGTTATCATGTGTTCTAAACTTGGTATCATCAAGAAAACTACGCTTGCAGCATACTCACGACCACGTGTAAATGGTATCAATGCCATCACCATCAAGGATGGCGACCAATTGCTTGAAGCCAGACTTACCACAGGAAACAGCCACATCCTCATTGCTGGAACACACGGTCGTTGTATCCATTTCCCAGAAGCGAAAGTCCGTCCGATGGGCAGAACCGCAGCAGGGGTAAAGGGAATCAGCCTTCCGAAAGGAGTAGAGGTGGTTGGCATGATCTGTGTAGAGGACGCAGAAACTGAATCAGTAATGGTAGTTTCCGAAAATGGGTTTGGTAAGCGTTCTTCTGTGGAGGATTACAGAGTTACCAACCGTGGAGGAAAAGGTGTGAAAACCATGAATGTTACTGAGAAAACAGGAGCATTAATCGCCATTAAGAGTGTAGTAGATGAAAACGATCTGATGATCATCAACAAATCCGGTATTGCCATTAGAATGGACGTTGCAAGTATCAGAGTGATGGGACGTGCCACGCAAGGCGTGAAGCTCATCAACCTCAAAGGAAAGGACAGCATTGCTGCTATTGCGAAGGTGGAAATGTCATTGGTTGACGATGTGGAATTGGATGAGGATGGAAATCCAATCATTGTTGCATCTGAGGATGGAGAATCGGATTCAACTGATGAACCTGATACAGATGCGACCGATAATCCTTCTGAGGACACGGACGACACAGATTCCGAATAACCATAACGAATAACCAAATAACTATTAACTAATAACCGATCACTATGATAAAGAAGACAAGCCTGTTTACAGCGGCCCTTTTAGTGAGTGTTGCTGTTTTCGGACAGAAAGCAAAGCGAACAAGCGCCAACAATTACCTGACATACGGTGAATTGGACAATGCCAAAGAGGCCATTGACCCCTGTATTACCAACGAAACAACCATGGGCGAGGCCAAAACGTGGTACTTCCGAGGACTGATTTATCAGGCCATTTACGAAACCAAGGAAGAGAAGTATATGTCGTTGGATCCTAATCCATTACAAGTGGCATTTGAAAGCTTTCTTAAATGCGAGGAGTTGGATGATAAGAAGTTCCATACGGAGATGACCATGAAGTATTTGGACGTGCAAGGAAAACAATTCGTGAACGAAGGAATTACTAGGTACAATGCCAAAGATTATGCTGGGGCTTTGACAGCTTTTGAGAACACCTTGAAAGCAGCTGCCATTCCAGAAATCAAACGAATAGATTCATTGGCCATCTATTATGCTGGTGCATGTGCTGAGCAGACCGGAGAACTTGAAAAAGCCGAAAAATACTTCCGTGATGCCATAGCCATTAATTACAAGGCCGAAGCCGCTATTGTGCGTATGCAAAGCATGTACGCAACGGCAGAAAATGATGAAAAATCGCTAGCCATTCTTAAGGAAGGCCGCAAACTTTTTCCGAACAATCAAGCACTGATTACGAACGAGGTGAACGTATATCTCAAATCTGACCAGCACGTAGAAGCCATGAAGTCACTGGAATTGGCCATTGTTGGAGAGCCAGATAATGCATCGTTGCATTTTGCGCTCGGTTTCGTGAACGACAGACTGGCTTCTAAGGAAATTGAGGCAAACCCGAAGGGAAATGATGCATACACGGCTTATTTGGCCGCTGCCGAAAAAAGCTACACTAAATCGGTAGAATTGGACGGTTTAAACTTTGATGCCGTGTACAACCTTGGAGCGCTATATTTTAACCAAGCGGTTAAAATGAACGAAGTAGCCAACCTAATTGACGATACCAAAAAGTATGAAGTTGCTAAAGCTGCCGCTGATAAGGTATTTGATAAGGCATTGCCAATTCTAGAAAAAGCATACGTAATTACACCAGATGATAAAGGAGTATTGGTTTCCTTAAAACAATTGTACTACCGTAAGATGGTCGAGGATGCGTCATTCAAATCGAAGTATGACGAGATTATGGCTAGAATGAAGTAATAATGAAGAGACAGAAATAAAGAAAGGGAGCAGTTGCTCCCTTTCTTTATTAAACTATATTTAACATAATATTAATTATAGTAATTTAAATAATAAACAAATTCATTGATAATCAATCGGTTAAGAATTACCATGGTAATCCATAGTCTTGCGGAATGAAGAAACCATCACACACCATTCAACGCATTTTTCATCGATACGGCTTACCTCAACCTATCTGCCGATCTCACCAGCGCATCATCCTTCTTTATTCCTCTAATAGCCAAGAAATAAAGCACCACATTCACCAACAAAATCGCCAAGCTCGGGCTGTAAGAAACCGAATAAGATTCTGCCAAAACACCCATTTTATCTGCATAAAAGAAAACCAGTCCAACAACAATCCATTGAACGAGCAGCGCACCTTGCACCAGCTTAATCTGAAACTTGCGGTTCTTGTATTGCATGATTCCGTAAACAGTCAGAAACAAACCAAACATGATGGCTCCAGCAATGGCGAAAGAACTCATCGCTGTCTCTAAAACACCATCCTTTATCAGATTAACCGAAACAGCAGTCAATTCATATTCGCCAACCGAAGCCAAAGTCAGCTTCAAAAACACGATAAGCATTGACAGAATTGCAGCAATTGCCAGATAAACAGTTTGAATACGTTGAATCATCGTTGAATCTATTTTGTGCCGCAAAGGAAATGAATACCACCAAACTGGGAAAGAAAATAGACAGATTGACAATTGTCTGCCAATTGCAGAATAACAACAAATTTTCAACATCAAGTTCCAATAATAGATTTATGTGTATTATTGCCGCGCAATCATTTCCGATTCGTTCTGAATCAAGGAAATTGAACCAATCCAGATCACGATTAATACAGGCGAAAGCCAATCTGTTTAAGAAACATACCTACTACACAACTCTATTTTATTGATGTACGAGAAAGAAAACCTAACCAACATGCTGGTGGCGGAATTACGCACCTTAGCAGTGAAGTTGAATGTGGAAAATGCCGACAGTCTGCGAAAAACAGACCTCGTTTCGGCCATTGTTGACAAAAATGGAAGCTCAAAACCCAAAGAGCAACCAACTGACAGCGATGCCCAACCAAAGCGAAAAAGAGCCCGCGTAGAAAAAGGCGCAGACCTTTTTGCCAGTGACGAGAAATACGAAAAGGCAGTTGGACAAAAAAAGCCATCCGAAGAATTGGATGCAGCTCCCGCTCCTACTCCAGAAGCAGCAAGTCCAAAGCGCGAACCAAGTGCGCAGCGACCGCCTCGTCCAGCACGCGAGCCTCAAGAACAACGTGAGCCAAGAGCTCCGAAATCTGAAGGAGAATCCAACGATTCTAAAGGCACGGAAAACAATGACCGTGGCGAAAAAAACCAGCCTCGTGAACCGCGTGAGCCCCGTGCTCCTCGAAATGACCGAAGCAACAACAATAGCAACAACAATAGTAATCGTAACGAACAGAAGCAACCCGAACAGGATGCGTTCTTCAATTTTGATGGTGCTGTAATTTCCGAAGGCGTTCTAGAAAGTATGCCTGATGGCTATGGTTTCCTTCGTTCTTCCGATTACAATTATCTCCCATCCCCAGATGATGTGTACGTTTCTCAATCACAGATCAAACTTTTTGGTCTAAAAACAGGAGATACAGTTCGCGGTGAGGTTCGTCCTCCAAAGCCAGGAGAAAAATACTTTCCGCTCTTGAGCGTAGAGAAAATCAATGGTCGTGACCCTGCCTATGTGCGTGACCGTGTTTCTTTTGAGCACCTCACTCCCCTATTTCCACAGGAAAAGTTCAATCTAGCTTCAGGCAACCGAGCAGATATTTCAGCCCGCGTGATGGATATGTTCACACCGATTGGTAAAGGACAGCGTGGATTGATTGTGGCGCAGCCGAAAACAGGTAAAACGGTTCTTTTGAAGGAAGTGGCAAATGCCATTGCTGAGAACCATCCCGAGGTTTACATGATCATTCTTCTGATTGACGAACGTCCGGAAGAGGTTACCGATATGGCACGAAGCGTGAATGCGGAAGTAATCGCTTCAACCTTTGATGAGCCAGCAGACAAGCACGTTAAGATTGCCAATATCGTTCTTGATAAAGCAAAAAGACTAGTCGAATGTGGCCACGATGTGGTTATCCTTTTGGATAGTATCACACGATTGGCACGAGCCTACAATACGGTTCAACCAGCTTCAGGAAAGATTCTTTCTGGTGGTGTTGATGCCAATGCACTTCACAAGCCAAAACGATTCTTTGGTGCGGCAAGAAAGATTGAGAAAGGTGGTTCGTTAACTATTTTGGCAACTGCACTTACGGAAACAGGTTCCAAAATGGACGAAGTGATTTTTGAAGAATTCAAAGGAACGGGTAACATGGAGCTTCAATTGGATCGTAAGATTTCCAACAAGCGAATCTTCCCTGCTATTGACATTGTGGCTTCAAGCACACGTAGAGATGACCTTCTTATGGATAAGGAAGCATTGCAACGCATTTGGATTCTGCGTAACCACTTGGCAGATATGACGCCTGTGGAAGCAATGGAATTCCTTCGTGACCGAATGGCAGGAACGCGTAGTAATGAGGAATTCCTCATTTCAATGAACGGATAAACAAAAACAACTTTAAACAGAAAGGGCCATCCGATTAAATCGGATGGCCCTTTTCTTTTAAACTTAGACAATACTTATTTCGTCTCTTCTTCTTTCACTTCTTCGAAGTCAACATCCGTCACTTCATCGTCACCACCTTTCCCAGCATTTGCATCTGGTCCTGATTGTCCGCCTTGTCCTTCTTGTGTTGCAGCATACATCTCTTGCGAAGCAGCTTGCCACGCAGTGTTCAAGGTTTCGAGCGCAGTATCAATTGCAGCGATATCGCGTGTCTCATGTGCTTTCTTCAAATCAGCCAATGCATTCTCAATCGGAGCTTTCTTGTCCTCAGGAAGCTTCTCACCGAATTCTTTCAGTTGCTTCTCCGTTTGGAAAATCATTTGATCGGCAGAGTTGATTTTTTCAACTTCTTCCTTCGCTTTAGCATCTGATTCAGCATTGGCCTCAGCTTCTTGCTTCATCTTTTGAATGTCAGCATCAGAAAGACCTGAAGAAGCCTCAATTCTGATTTTCTGTGATTTTCCTGTTGCTTTATCAGTAGCAGAAACATTGATGATTCCGTTTGCATCAATATCAAACGTCACTTCAATTTGCGGAACGCCACGTGGAGCTGGTGGAATATCGCTCAGGTTGAACTTACCAATGGTTCTGTTGTGTGCGGCCATTGGACGCTCGCCTTGCAAAACGTGCAGCTCAACCGTTGGTTGGTTATCCGCAGCAGTCGAGAATGTCTCCGACTTCTTAGTAGGAATAGTGGTGTTCGACTCAATCAATTTGGTAAATACTCCACCCATTGTTTCGATTCCAAGAGAAAGTGGTGTTACATCCAAAAGTAGAACGTCTTTCACTTCACCTGTAAGAACTCCACCTTGAATAGCGGCTCCAACTGCAACAACTTCATCTGGATTTACTCCTTTTGAAGGCGCTTTTCCGAAGAAATCCTCAACAATTTTCTGAATAGCTGGGATTCTTGTAGAACCACCTACCAAGATTACTTCGTTGATGTCTGCCTTAGAAAGTCCTGCATCTTTCATGGCCTTCTTGCAAGGCTCAAGTGTTGCTTGAATCAACTTGTCAGCTAATTTCTCAAACTGAGCTCTAGAAAGCGTGCGCACCAAGTGCTTTGGAATTCCATCAACCGGCATGATATAAGGCAAGTTGATTTCGGTAGAAGTTGAACTTGAAAGCTCAATCTTAGCCTTCTCAGCAGCTTCTTTCAACCGCTGAAGTGCCATTGGATCTTTTCTCAAATCAAGATTCTCATCTTTCTTAAACTCATCTGCCAACCAATCAATAATTACTTGGTCAAAATCGTCTCCTCCAAGGTGAGTGTCTCCGTTTGTAGATTTTACTTCAAATACACCATCTCCTAATTCAAGGATAGAAATATCGAATGTTCCTCCACCAAGGTCAAAAACTGCGATGGTTGAATCTTCGTTCTTCTTGTCCATTCCGTAAGCCAATGCCGCAGCAGTTGGCTCGTTGATGATTCTTTTAACCTTCAATCCCGCAATCTCGCCAGCTTCTTTCGTAGCCTGACGTTGTGAATCGTTGAAGTATGCAGGAACAGTGATAACCGCTTCTGTCACTTCAGTTCCCAAGTAATCTTCAGCAGTTTTCTTCATTTTCTGAAGAACCATTGCTGAAATTTCCTGTGGTGTGTACTCACGGTCATCAATTTTAACACGTGGTGTGTTATTGTTTCCTTTTACAACTTTGTAAGGAACGCGGCTAATTTCTTTCGCTACCTCATCAAAGCTCGCTCCCATAAATCGCTTGATTGAAGCAATTGTCTTGGTTGGATTTGTGATAGCCTGACGTTTTGCAGGATCACCTACTTTTCTCTCGCCACCTTCCACAAAGGCAACAATAGAAGGTGTTGTTCTACGCCCTTCGCTGTTAGGGATTACAACTGCCTCGTTTCCCTCCATCACGGAGACACACGAGTTGGTAGTTCCCAAGTCAATTCCGATTATTTTACCCATTATATTGTTTTTATCGATTCGTAACTAATGTTGTCGGCTCGACATTTGGCACAGACCATGCCATCGGAATTAAGCTCCAACTTTCGAGAAAATATGTCAGTTATGAACGAATCAGGCCGAAAAAGCCTGACAAAATGGGTGACAAAACGACACTGAGCCGTTTCTAATTAGGGTCTATTATGAACCCAAGGTCTTTGGTGTATTGACCATCTACCAGTTCTAGCAACGATTCGTTGCTCAAATGCAATCTGTTTACAAACTCCACTTTTGTTCGGCTCGAAAACACGCCTAAACCGTTGTTAATATTTGTATAAACGGGTTTATCCTGAAGCACCGTTGAATTAGATGGGTTGTTGATGTCGATGTAAGCAAAAAGTTCATCTCCTGCTATCAGCACTTCTATGTCGAGGTCTTGTGTAAAACCTTCTTGGAAGGGATCACCTAAAGTTCCATCTGCTCTACCAATCTTACGAATAATACCAGGTTCTTCAGCAACTACACTACCAATTCGACTAAAGAAGTTTTCGGAAAGAATTGGAATTTGCACAATATTCTCCGTGCCAACATCGACAGTTTTGACCAACGATTTTATGGATTTTAATGTTTCTACTCCTCCAATAATCTCTCTATAATAAAAACTCATCCACACTTCATATTGCTTACCCCTTTCAGCAGTGCTGAAATTCAATATATAATTGACGTAATCTCGTGATGTATTGACCAAAGTAATCCGTTGCGAGTTGGATAATGCAGAATTCTGATTTGGTCTTGAGAAACTCAAGGTTGATGCATCTACAATCGGTGTTTTAGAATCTGCAATCGGAGTCACCGTATCCATATTGGCTATAGTCATGGCAGCAGTCATTCCTATCGGACGTTTTTTCAAGGTTATCTCATAATCTCTATCAGCATCGATATTCTGATTCAGTTTATAAAGCCGTTGCATCGGACCAAAAAAGTCGATGACATTATCATCTGGGTTTCCTGTATCCTTAGTTGCAATCATCACCGTATCCAAGTTCCAGCGGTTAGTTTCGCTAGAACCATTGTATTCAACTACCTCAACAAAGAGGTCTTCATATCTGAAATAGGAAGAGTCTGGTTCCAGCGCCATCACAAACGCTGATTCTTCTCCCAAAAATGCTTTTTGAATACGGAACAAATGACCGTCTCCGCCTGAACCTGGATTGTCGTTCGGGTCTAAAAGTCCATAAATCAATGGTTTTTCCTCATATTCGCCCGTAAGCTTAAATTCAGACTCGCAGGAAGAAAATATGGTTAGTAGTGCAACCAACCCCATAGCATAACGTAGCATCCAGTAATATTTGAAGCGCAAAGATAACAGGCCAAAAAGAAGACATGACCAAAGCACCCGTTTTAAACCGCAACTATGACGATATTATTACAATTCTAAACCGAATGAGGAACGGATTTACGTTCGCATTCGTGTTGTGGCTTCCATTTTTGAGTGTTGGTCAAACTCCAATCTCGTTGGAATTCAATGAAATTCAGCTTCGCGAAGAGTTTACCGATAAAAGCGAGAATTGGCCTTATCTGACTACTATGGAGAATCTTTACGTGCCTGACAAGGATGAATATTTTATGCATCGCAGGCACAAATCAACACCTTATGCCATTCTGACGGATTGGAAGAACAACCTTTCCAGCTTCAATATCATCACTGCTCTAAAACTTGGACCTACTGAGGATGAAAATCAAACTGCTGGAATCATTTTTCTTGTTCAACCAGATGGAAAAGGAGCTATTGTGTTTGAATTCAACAAATTCAAACAATATCGGATCAAACAATTGGTAGGTGCTTACTATAAATTTCTTTCGGGTGATGCAGATGGCAACGGCTGGGTAAAATCATCGGTTTTGGCTGCCAAGAATGACTACAACGAACTAGATATTCGTGTTCAACTTCCTCAAATTGACATCTATGTGAATAAGAAATTCATTCAGTCTTTTGATTTGATGGATTTTAAGCCAGGTGGAATGGGTTATTTGATTGGACCTGACACAAAGGCAAAATCAGACTATTTCTATGTGTATTCGACAGCAGAAGCAAGCGTGGAAGCAGAATTGGAATCCAAAAAAACGGACGATAACAAATCTGCCCTTGCGCAACTCGGAAAGATGAGATATGAATTGGAGCAGGAAAAACGTTCGCTAAAAGAATGTCAGATGGAACGGCAACAAGCCGTGACAGTTTTGGAAGACGAAATGGCGAAATTGAGACAAAGTAACGACCGTTTAGGACTACAAAACCGTCAACTTCATGAATTTAAAGACAATGTTTTGGTTGAAGTGGATGAAGACGTATTCCTCACCTTGGCTGAGAACCTAAAAGCTGAGATTATTAAGAATGGCAAACTGGATTCTCAAGTTCAGGTGTATAGGGATTCACTAAAATACACGCATATCAAATACAATAAACTAAAGCTGGCGTTGCTTGATAAGGCAATTGATAAGGCAGAGAAGGAAAAGGTTGTGCGCGACCAAAAAGAATCAACCGATACCAAAAATGAGATTGAGTCTGAACTGAAGGACAAAAAAATGAATGCTGAACAGGAGAAATGGGAAGTATCTCATCCAAATATTCAAGCAAAATTGGATACTTCGTTCATTTCTGGATTAAAATCTGAACCGAAAAAAGAAGACCCTGCTCCTATTTCTAGCCCCGAAGTTTCGGAAGATGAATCAGAAGCCCGACCTTTACCAGTGAAAGTGCGCAAAGCACAGAAAAAACAAGACTAATGTCGGTACACCGTTCGGTGAAGAAAATCACCACCCACGTGCTTCAGGAAATGAAGCGCAATGGAGAGAAAATTGCCATGCTTACTGCGTATGATTTTACCATGGCTCGCATTCTAGATCAGGCAGGAATAGACATTCTGTTGGTTGGAGATTCGGCTTCAAACGTGATGGCTGGGCACGAAACCACGCTACCAATTACGCTTAACGAGATGATTTATCATGCCGCTGGAGTTGTACGTGCAGTGGAAAGATGTCTTGTTGTAGTTGATATGCCTTTTGGTTCATATCAAGGAAATTCTAAAGAAGCCCTTACTTCTGCCATCCGAATAATGAAGGAAACAGGCGGCCACTCTATCAAAATGGAAGGTGGACGCGAAATTGTTGAATCTATTGAGCGTATTCTAACTGCTGGAATTCCAGTAATGGGACACTTGGGACTTACTCCTCAGAGCATTTATAAATTTGGAACCTACACCGTGAGAGCCAAGGAAGAAGAAGAAGCTAAACGCCTTATTGAGGATGCTAAGATTTTGGAAGAAGCTGGCTGCTTTGCCATCGTTTTGGAGAAAGTTCCAGCCAAGTTGGCTGCACAGGTTGCACAGGAAGTTGAGATTCCTATTATCGGAATTGGTGCTGGAAATGGTGTTGACGGACAAGTATTAGTTACACACGATATGCTTGGAATGAATCAAGAGTTCAGTCCACGATTCTTGCGCAGATATGCCAATCTTGCCGAAGACATGAACATGGCTGTTAAATCCTATATAGGTGATGTAAGAAGCAAGGATTTTCCGAACGATTCGGAACAATATTAGACTACAGATTTCTTGGGCTGGTACGAAATGGGCGTTCAGCCAAGCTAATTACAAATAGAATACGAATATTACGAATCTAAACTTTCGGGTTTTAGTTCTTCCCTTTTTAGACCATGGTAGAAAAATCAATTGAGATCCTTTTTGAGGATAATCACATTATTGCAGTAAACAAACCTTGCGGCCTTTTGGTGCAGGGAGATGCAACTGGTGATGAAACACTTGCCGACCTCGTAAAGGCATACATTAAGAAAACAAAAGACAAACCGGGCGATGTTTACCTCGGAATTGTTCACCGATTGGATAGACCAGTTAGCGGTGTGGTTCTTTTTGCGAAGACATCAAAAGCGTTAGTTCGACTGAACAAGATGTTTGCTGAGCGCGAAACCAAAAAGACTTACTGGGCAGTTGTAACCAAAAGACCTCAGGATGAAAGCGGAAAGTTGGTGCATTGGCTACGAAAAGATCAAGAAAAGAACCGAAGTAAGGCTTTCAACAACGAAGCGAAACACACGAAATACGCTGAGTTAAACTACAAAATGCTTCGTGGTTCTGACCGCTACACGCTCTTGGAAGTATATCCAAAAACGGGAAGACATCATCAGATCAGAGTTCAACTTTCAAAAATGGGTTGTTCTATCAAAGGAGATTTGAAATATGGTGCACCACGAAATAATGAGGATGCTTCTATTCACTTACATGCTCGTAGATTGGAATTTGAACACCCGGTAAAAAAGGAGCCTGTTGCTATTACAGCCAGTGTTCCTGCTATGGATAATCTTTGGCAGGAATTTGATAAGATGATGAAGTAGTATTTAGGAAATTAACTCCGAATACACCGCAGCAAAATGGAGTGCTGCGCCAATAATGACAAAGATGTGCCAGACGAAGTGCGTCCACTTCTTTGATTTCCAGAGGTAAAATCCAGCCCCAACGGTGTAAAAGAATCCGCTGAAGACCACAAGAATCTTCGTGTTTCGGGCAAAAGACTCGTAGAAAAACATCGGGTCAAGAAAAAGGATATACGCCATCAACACGTAGATTACGGTAGAAAATACCTTGTAACGGTGCACGTATCTTGCCTTGAACCAAATCCCAACTAAACTCATTCCCCAAAGCGCGCCAAGGAACATAAGTCCCCTTTCGTTCATCATTCGGTTCATTATCAGTACCGAATAACTTCCAGAAATGAGGAAGTAAATACTAATGTGGTCCAGCTTTTTCAGTAGAAATTTCTTGCGCCTCTCTATCGTGCCATGATAAACGCTTGAACTGGAAAACGAAAGAATGAGCGAAAAGGCATAAACCCACACTCCTACTCTGCCCCATTCGGTTAGGTTCGAGCTCTGAATTATCAGAAACGCACAGCTCGCCAAAGCCAAAATGGCACCCACAGCATGAGAAATAGTATTCGCTCTTTCTTCAGCTTGCGAATATGTTATCAAGGGCGTTTCCATTCGGCTACAATGAACGGGAGAAATCGCTGTTCATGCAACTCGCATCTAGCTTTTTGAAAAGAAAAGGAATGGCGAACGCTCAACTATGAAACCGATCAACCAATAACCACCAATGCTAAGCATTCGGCCATTCCCAACAAATCAAGCTTTTGAAACTCGATTTGATTTATCAATTTCTTAAAAGGATACCTGATACTGCATTACAACCATGCTCTTTCGGTCAGATTGAAAATTGACACCAGCTACGTTCGTACTAAAAACAGGTCGGTTCTGATAAACCATACTGAGTTTACTAGTGTGCGTTCCGGTTAAAAAGAGGTTGAATCCAGCTTCGGCCATTACCATTGGATCTGCTAAGGCATCGAACAGACCAATCTGAGTAGCTGTAAATGGTTGCAACGTGGCAGTCTTGGCAAAAAGGTTGTCTTTAAATTTATAGCCTAGCTGTGCATAAATCGTTGAGCCAGTTCCTACCATCGGAAATGCATCTCCAGCACCATTCAGCGTACCATTAGCATCCGTTCCGTTTCCTGGATTCATTACGCCAGTATTCCGTAAGTAGTTTGGTCCTAGGTTCATGTAATGGTAAGAAGCATAAGCAGTTATAGCATTGTGCTTTTCTGCGTTAAATGGCGCATCGTAGAACACATCTGCTCCAAAAAGCATCATGTGTGTTTTAACGGTTAAACTATCAGGAGCCAAGTGCCACATAGCATTTGGCTGAACGATGAAACCTGCGCCAAGATTCAGCACCTTCTTTTTACCTAAATAACTTCCTACCGTGTACGGAGTGAGATTGCTTTCCTGATCAAAGAATTGCCACATCAAATAACCTTGACCCTGAATAGTGGATGGTTCTGTGGAGAAATCAGAGGCGAACCCTAATGGCTTTACTGGGCTTACTGCATTTTGCACAGCCATAGGCTTGGTAATAGCCAATCGATAATCCAATTTATTGAGTTTTCCCTTGAAATGAACGCTGAGTTTTCTCAAGAACTGATCATTTACTCCATTCGTAACCTGCTGATAAAGAGGCGCATCCAAAGTCATAATTGTTCCGACACTTGGGGAGGCGTATCGGCTCAAGCCATTCCATCCACTCAGACCAGCTCCAATAGATAGACCCTTTGTGTGAATAGCATATTCAGCATACGCATCATGAACAAAAAAACCTTGGAATTGCTTCGAACTCGAACTGAAATTATTCATCCCAAACTGAGTAAACACGAACACCCGATTGGTAAGTTGCGAATACAGCGCCATTCGCCATCTTCTTATACCAATATCAAAGGTGTGAGCCTGCGGAGTTCCAAAAACTGTGGTTCCAGGATTGTTCTCATCGTATCTGACCCAAGTCTGCCCTACTAAAGAAAGCTGCACATAATGTGTTCCTTCTTCGTTGAAATTCCATTTCAATTTACTGTCTTTCAGGAAGTTTTGTGCTTGCATTTGATCTGCCGCAAGGACAAAGCCGAGTAATGCAAGAATTTTCATCTTTTTCATAATATCATCTTTAAAAGTGAAAATGGAAGGGGTTAGGGATTTTTACCTGACCCCTTGTAATCTCATTTAACAGCAACCGCTTTTTTAGTGGATAGCGGATGGTCTGAAAACGATTTGTGCTTATCAAGACCTACCAATTCGAAATTTCCGCCTTCATCATTGTACCTTCTTTGAAAGTGCGTAATGAAAGACATGAACGAGTGATCTACTAATGTTGTGGCACTCAGGTCTACGCGAATATGTGATGCCGTGGGAAGGTCGGATAACGCATTCTTGAATGAGATAAGATTTGAGAAGATGGCTGCCTCCTCTACCTTTATCACATAATCACCTTCAGATTTTTTATCAACGGTGTGTTTCAACTTGAAGAAATTACGCAAAGATGCTCCGTTGAAAAGGTGAAAAATCACTTTTACGAGTATACCTGCAGCAATACCAAGCAGAAGGTCTTCTACAAGCGTTACCATAATAGTGGTGATGAAAATGGCCAACTGCTCTTTTCCAATGTGATATGTGTGAACAAACTCCTTTGGAGAAGCCAAACGGTAACCAGCAAAGATGAGCATGGCAGCCAACGCTGCATTCGGGATTAGCTCAATCACAGGAATAATCAGCACCATTGCCAACAGAAGGAAAATTCCGTGAAAGAAGTTGGACCATTTTGTTTTGGCGCCAAAGTTTACGTTAGCTCCACTACGAACAACTTCGCTAATCATAGGCAAACCTCCCAAAAGGCCAGATAGCATGTTACCTGCTCCTTGTGCCTTAAGGTCACCGTTGTAATCGGACACTCGCTTGTAAGGATCCAAACCGTCAATTGCTTTTACGGTAAGAAGTGATTCCAAACTACTTACAAAGTAGAACATGAAAACGTACTTCCAAAAGGTCATTTCGGTAATATGGCTAAAGTCTGCATTGAGGCGAACGCTGCCCCAAAAATCTCCGATATGCACGAGTGAATAACTTGCTTCTGTTTGCTCAAAATGCCAGTAGATTGATAATGGAATGGCAATAAGAAGAACAACCATTGGAGCAGGAATCTTCTTCACGAAATTGATTTTAAGCATAGGTAGGGTGAACATGATAGCAAGTGCAATCAAGCCAACTATTGCAATGTGCCAGTGCGCATTGATTACAAAACGCGGAATGTCCATCAACAATTCGATAGGACCTTCGCCTTTGTAAATACTTGGGTCGTCTCCTAGTAGAACCGGAATCTGCTTGGCGATGATGATGATGCCGATTGCAGCCAACATACCATGAACAGCAGAGTGCGGAAAGAAATCGCTTAACGAGCCTACTTTCAGAAATCCGCTGATAATCTGAATGGCAGCCATCACCACAATAATTCCGCACACTACTGGCCAACCTGATTCGGTTCCTCCATACTCAATAATTGCCGCAGAACAAACGGTGATAAGACCCGCTGCAGGTCCTTTTATGGTGAGTTTTCCCACGTTGAAAAAACTCGTAAAGATTCCTCCTACCATTGCTGTTAGCACTCCCATGGCCGGTGGAAATCCACTGGCTTTGGCAATTCCTAAACTCAGTGGGAGCGCCAATAGAAATACCATGAAGCCCGATAGCATGTCTGTGCTCCAGTTTTCTTTAAGTCCTTTAAGACCATTTGCAGGCAAACCAAGTGTGGCTGCAGCTGCTGATTTATTGTTTGTAGTTTTCATTTTAGAGTCAGTTGTGGGCGTTGCCCGATTTTTAAGGTGGTTCTAGTTGAATAGTTAGGATGATCGATGGGCCGTTTCGTGATAGGTTTTGACGTGTGGCCCAAGAAAGACACGCGCATAAATTCGTATGACAGCCAACCCATCAACTATGAATGTGAGTGACACCAATCCTGCAAGAATTACTTGGTTCTCGTGTATATGTGTGAAAATGAGATCTTCGCCAATGAATGTTGGAGAAATAGGAAATCCCGCCAAGCCAAGACACGCCAAAAGAAATACCAAAGCAATACGTGGATGCTCGAAAACGTGGCCATGAAAACGGCTCAGATCAACATCCTTCTCAAACTTCTTTAGTCGAAGAATACTTGCATAGCCAATGATTCCAGCTCCTAGAATACCGCTGAGATAAACCATCACATCTGTAAAATCGAATCGCTCATTGAATGAAATGGCTAGCGCAATCCAGCAATGGCTCATCATAATAAGCACCCAACTTACCCGCACACTTTTTCTGTCTGTAAAAGCCTTCAGCATCATGCTTAGTGCTATAATGGCAAACAGGGCAGGCAGGTAACTCAGAATTCCAGTTGGAACGTAGCTCTTGTTGAAAACGAGAAATGCACCAATCAACAGAACCGGAAGCAA
>JBDNJH010000083.1:0-4677 GCA_041687875.1 Flavobacteriales bacterium
TCCCACATTGCCAAGTCTATCTCCAAAGACCAAGAGTATGATGATGGCCACAAGCACATAACCGAACAGATTGACGGCCTTGCGCGCCCGATAACGGTGATCAGGGTCGATGATCTTCTTCGACACCGCGTTCCGTATCAGCGAGACAGCGAAAATGACCACCAGGGCCGCAACGGCAATGATGAGCATGCGTTGGAATGTTTCGTTCTGAAACCATCCGATGAGCTTGTCCTTACCTTCCATTAGGCTTGTTTAAGTTTACGTTAAAGCTCGGTGCTTTATAGTTTTCTGGCAAGTACTTCGGTGAAGTAGTCATCATATTGCCATGTCCGGCCAATAAAATGACCAGCGTCCTATTCAGGTCTATCCACGCGATAAACCTTATCGCTATCACCCAATCGGTAGAAATCCTTCAACTGTTCGCCTAGTTCCATGGCAACATCAATCCGTTCAGCTTTAAAGCCAGCTGCTTCCAATTTTGAGAGGTAATCGAGGCCAAAAAGGCGCACATGGTCTTTCTGCCAATAATGCTTCACGCGGTCTTCTTCTGATGTAATGCTTGCGTCTTCGTGGGTGGTTTGGCGGTTGTAATCAATTGGCACTTGGAAGATGCCAAACCCGCCTGGTTTCATTACGCGATAAAGCTCACTCATGGCTTTTTGATCATCGTCCACATGCTCCAAAACGTGATTACAAAAGATGACATCGAAGGTGTTGTCCTCAAATGGCATATCCTGAATATCACACTTCACATCTGCCAATGGCGAGAAGAGATCGGCCGTGGTAAGATCCAAGTGCTTCATCTTTCTAAAACGACCTAAAAAAGGTTGCTCTGGCGCAATGTGTAGCATCTTACGTTGCTTGGTGAAGAAGTCAGTTCGTTCCTTCAAATAAAGCCACAATACGCGGTGTCTTTCTAAGGTGAGGCACTTTGGGCAAAGCACGTTATCACGCTTCGCAGAACCATCGTATCCGTAAGGCAACATCTTGCGAAATTTACATTCACACACAGGACATTCGTACTTACTTCCACCATAAAAAACGGGAGAAAAGAAACTAAAGATGTAGCTCAGTCGGATGAGAATAGGACGCGGTATGGTTCTGAGCAGAAAGTGAAACACTTAATTCAATTAATAATTATGAATGAAAAATTAAGAATTGACGGTTGCATAAAATGACTGTCGTTCTTTGAATGGGTCTTCGATTCCCAACGCTTCATAAACGTACTTGAACGTAGAAAGAATTTCGGGTTTGCCACCAACAATGGCCACATCATGTTCAAAGTGTGCTGATGGTAAACCGTCCTGCGTAACGATGGTCCAGCCATCATCCAGCTGTGCCACTTTTTCTGTTCCGAGATTAATCATTGGCTCAATGGCCAACACCAATCCATCTTTCATTTTCTTACCGCTGCCTCTTCTTCCATAATTCGGAAGTTCGGGGTCTTCGTGCATGTTCTTGCCCAATCCGTGACCGACCAGTTCACGTACCACACCGTAACCATGTTTTTCGGCATGGTGCTGCACCGCAAAACCTACATCGCCAATGCGATTACCCGAGCGAATCTGTTCAATTCCTAAGTAGAGACTTTCCTCCGTCACTTTCAGCAGTTGCTTCACTTCGTCCGAAATTTCGCCAATGGCAAACGTGAAGGCATGATCGCCATAATAGCCGTTCAGAATTGCTCCACAATCAACCGAAATGATGTCTCCCTCAACCAAAGGTTTATCTGTTGGAATTCCATGAACCACCTGTTCATTTACTGAAATACAAAGCGAATTTGGAAAGCCGCCATAACCGAGAAATCCTGGCACGGCTCCTTGACTTCGGATGTATGCTTCTGCTACTTTGTCCAACTCCAAAGGCGTAACGCCCGGTCGTATCAACTTGGCAACTTCGCCTAATGTGCGTGATACGACCAACGCGCTTTCGCGCATCAACTCAATCTGTTCTCTCGTCTTTAAAATCGCCATCTAGCCTCCAAATAATTTACCGAGTAACCCCTTTTTCTGCTGTGGTCGCTGCATGTCGCCTCCAGCCGCTTCTGGATGGATAATTCTGAATATTTCCCCCCAACCCAAAAATCCACCCACATTCCTGTCGTCAATGAACATGTCGCAATCCAATTTTCGGCTTGCTTCCTTCGCGTCAAATTGCTCTTCTGGAAAACTGTTGTTGATAGCGTAAAACTCTATCCCATTCTTACGGCAATATTCAACTGCTTCATCCAAGGTTTTCCCATGTCGATAGGTCCACATAATGAGGCGATGACCTCTTTTCTGTAGTTCCTTGAGGGTTGCAAATGCAAACGGCATTTCCTTACCAATTGCAGGGTATTTGTGCTCTACCACTGTTCCGTCAAAATCAACCGCTATAACCAGCGATTTTCCCATCATCATATCCATGCCGCGAAATTAGGTATTGTCAATCTCTCGCAAAGATTTAGATAACCAGAGACAAGAGGTAGAGAGATAAGGGCGTGACCGCATCGCCAGTAGATAGACATCATGCCTTTTATCTTCTTGTCTCTATATCTCTAATTTTTTCTAACCCTACTGATCATCCTTATCCTTCGAGTTTTTCAAATAACGGATATATCCATTTATCATCTTCTCCACTTCCTGTGCCATGGCGAGCATCTCTTCAAACTTTTCGGTTTTGAAATAACCCCTCATCCAACGCAACGGTTAAATGATCTATGGTTTCCACAAGTTCTCCTCTTGCCATTCTCAATCGTTGAATGTTTTCCTGATAGTGATACCTCCCGTGACCTTCGGATATCATAGCTGTTACTGCGCGGGATGACCGAATAAGCTGATCCGCCAGAAGAAATTTCTCGTCCTTTGGAAAGCCAGTTCGTGCAAGTTTTGCGCTCTCATTTCTGAGAATTCTCGCTTTCTGCCAAACCTTCAATTCCCGAAATTCACCCATCCTTATCTCTCTATCTCTTGTCTCTCTATCTCTAAATATATTCGGCTTTTATCACATTCAAATCGGCATCGAACTCATACAGCTTTGGTTTCCCAGTAGGAACTTCTGTCTTTAGAATTTCCTCGGGAGAAAGCTTTTCCAAGTACATAATCAATGCGCGAAGGCTGTTTCCGTGCGCTGCAACGATGATGGTCTTTCCAGCTTTCAGTTCAGGCTCAATAACCGCCTTGTAATACGGAAGAACGCGGTCGGCCGTGCCTTTCAAGCTCTCGCCTCCAGGAGGTGGTGAATCGAAACTTCTTCTCCAAATGTGAATCTGCTCAGCTCCGAATTCCTCTCTCGCCTCGTCCTTGTTCATGCCTTGCAGATCGCCATACATGCGCTCATTCAACGCTTCGTTTTCGGTTACAGCAAGGTCTGTTTGACCTGTGACTTCTAGAGCGAGTTTAAGCGTTCTTTGAGCGCGCATCAAGGCTGAAGTAAAACCTTTATCAAACGTGTATCCTTTCAGCTTTTCGCCAGCTTCTTTTGCTTCTGCAATGCCTTTTGGGGCAAGATCCACATTTACCCAGCCCGTAAAGCGGTTCTCAGCGTTCCATACAGATTGTCCGTGACGGACGATGACCAATTTTGCGTGTTTCATTTTAAGAGATGAGGGACGAGGGACAAGGGACGAGAGTATGGAACTTATCGTCCCTTGTCTGTTGCCTCTTGTCTCTCTGATTCGTATTCGAGTTTGTAATTTGATTCAATTTTCTGCTCTGCGATTCGGTTCAAATGCGCCTTCACCGAACGCTGTCTGTGTTTGTTCAATTTATCGATGATGGAAATTCCATTCAACTGATCTATTCCGTGTAAAATCCAGCGGGCGGCAAGGTCGGAAAAAGTAGCAGTCTGTTCAGTTAGCTTCTCATCCAAAAAACTGACTTCTATCTGCTTTGGTCGATCAATGGAAACCGTCAAACGCGGAAGACTTAAGTCATCCTCCAACTGAGAAACCAACGGTGCTTTGGTGGAAATCAATTTTGGATTGATAAAAACCTCCTTGAAATCTGTTGCCTCAAACTTTGAAAAATTCAGGTCTATGACAAACATCTGAAGGTTCAATCCAAGATGCTTTGCAGACACAAACGGATGCTTGGTTCGCTTTTGTACTTCTTGAAGTTTCGCAATTAGTTCTTGTGCTGCTACACCCGTTCCAACTGGTTGCGCTTCTGTTTTATATATGCTGTTTCCGAATGCCTGTATCAAGCCACAAAATTCTTTATGAAATCATACAGCAACCGGACTCCAACGCCCGTACCGCCTTTTACACGGTAATCAACATCCGAAGTCATGAAAGATGGACCTGCAATGTCTAAGTGAATCCAGGGATAATCTGTAAAATGATGCAAGAATGTAGCTGAAGTGATATTACCACCGGCAGCCCCACCGATGTTCTTAATGTCTGCCACATCCGATTTTATGGCGGTGTGAAATTCACGCCACATAGGAAATTCCATAATGCGTTCGTAAACCCGCTCACCGCTTTCCTTCAATTTGGTTGTGTCAGTTTTATCAGAACACATCGAAATTCCGTGATAGTCGGTAATCCGAGCTGCTGCGCCTGTGAGCGTTGCCAAATCAATCACTAATTCGGGGTCATACTGCTTTGCGTAATGAAGCGCATCAGCCAAAATCAATCGGCCTTCTGCATCCGTATTCAAAACCTCCACCTTGGTTCCGCTCATCATGGTCAGCACATCA
>JBDNJH010000084.1:0-14259 GCA_041687875.1 Flavobacteriales bacterium
CAGAAGAAAAAGTACGTTCACCACATTCATTACATCCATCACTACAACAATCAGTTGTTGTACCACCAGCACCTCCATCACCACCAGCGCCTCCGACTTGTCCGTTTACAGATATATTGCCAGCAACCGTTAGTTGACCGCCAGCATACAACGCCACCAAACCACCACCAGCACCTCCTGATAATCCTACGACACCGTTGGCAGCACTTTTTCCGCCTCCTCCAGCACCTGCACCACCCGAACCTAAAGAAATATCAGTTCCAGTTGGGGTGCCATACGCTGCACCCAAAGCTCCTCCATTACCGCCAGTTCCAGCAAGTGGAGTTGTACATCCGGAAATACTCATTCCTGAAAAATTACCTGAATTGTATGCGGCTCCGCCTCCACCAACTCCTCCAACTGCTGCTGCTCCACCATAGCTTCCGCCTCCAGCACCTCCCGCGCCTCCAGCACCACAAACAAATCCGTACACATCACCAAAGTTTTCACAAGTTTGTTTCGGCCCTCGTCCAGCGGTTCCTCCGATTCCAGCCGACCCAGAACCAGGCCCTGCTCCTGCAGTCCCAGAAGACCCACCGTTAGTGCTGATTATCAAGCAGTTATCCTTATCTACGCAGCCAGTTAATGCTCCAACGTTGCTTCCTGTTGAGGATCCAGTACCGCCAGCACCACCAAGGAATCCGGCTCCATCGCCAATAATATTTCCAATGACCTCAATATTGGCAGCGTTGATAATAAGCTCACCGCAGCCACCTGTAGCGTATGGAGTTACTGTTACAACTATCCCAGCCTCTACTCTGAAAAGTCCAGTGATATTATATGTTCCTGAGAGAGACGTATTAGCAGAAATAATTAAATCTCCTGTTATTGGAGTGGTTCCGCATTGTGCGCTGACTTTGTTAGACGTTCCAGCAATAAAAAGGATGAAAAATGCGAAGAGATAAATTTTTCTCATGGATTGAAATAAAACGCCTATTGATAGGGTTGTGACACAAAAGGCAAAGCTATAATTTTTAGAAAGATTCGCTACAATCTCGACAACAGACAAAATGTGTTGAAAACAGCATGATTTTCAGCATTTCTCATGCCGCTTCCGATTATACGATTCCTAAATTTGCGACCGTATGAGCTATTTAGACGAATTGAATGAAGAGCAGCGAAAAGCTGTAGAGCGAATTGAAGGTCCTGTGATGATTATTGCAGGCGCAGGCTCTGGAAAAACGAGGGTTCTTACCTACAGGGTTGCTCACCTTATTAATAATGGTGTTGACCCGTTCAACATTCTTGCACTGACCTTTACCAATAAGGCCGCTAAGGAAATGCGGACAAGGATTGAGGCAATGGTGGGTCGGGAAGCCAGAAACATTTGGATGGGAACATTCCACTCGGTGTTTGCAAAAATCCTACGGTTTGAAAGCGAGCGAATTGGATATCCCTCCAACTTTACGATTTATGACACAGCCGATTCTAAAAACCTCATCAAGGCTATTTTAAAAGAAGAGTCTTTGGATGATAAAACCTATAAACCCGGATTGGTTTTAAATAGAATCTCAGCTGCCAAGACAAACCTTATCTCGGCAAACGAGTATTTAAAAAATGACGAACTCATTACGGAAGATAGGATGAGTGCCAAACCCAAAATGGGGATTGTATATAAGAAGTATTCCGACCGCCTATTTAAATCTGGGGCAATGGACTTTGACGATTTACTTTATTGGACGAACGTGGTGCTTCGCGATTTTCCGGATGTGCTGAACAAATATCAGAACCGGTTCAAGTGCATTATGGTTGATGAGTATCAGGATACCAACTACTCGCAGTATCTCATAGTGAAGCGTCTGGCTGCCAAGTTTGAAAACATTTGTGTGGTTGGTGATGACGCTCAATCAATCTATGCTTTCCGTGGCGCAAACATTGAGAATATCCTCAACTTCAAGAAGGATTATCCTGATGTGATGACCTTTAAACTTGAGCAGAATTACCGCTCAACCAAACATATAGTCGGGGCCGCCAACCACGTTATAGAGCACAATCAGGATAGGCTAAAAAAGACCGTTTGGACAAGCAATGATGATGGCGAGAAGATTCCTGTAATCAGAAACCTGACCGATAATGAGGAAGGAATGTCTGTAGCACGTTCCATATTTGAGACAAAGATGAACAATCAGGCAACGGAAAAGGATTTTGCGATTCTTTACCGTACGAATGCCCAATCGCGTTCAATAGAAGAGGCACTGAGAAAAATGAACCTTCCTTATCGCATTTATGGTGGGCAAAGTTTCTACCAGCGTAAAGAAGTGAAGGATCTTGTTGCCTATTTCCGAATGGCCATCAATCCGCAAGATGAGGAAGCACTTAAACGGATCATCAATTACCCCGTACGTGGAATCGGAAAGACCACAATTGATAAGATCATTGTGCTGGGAAACGACTGGGGCAAAGACCTTTGGTCTATCATCAGCGATCCGCTAATTGTAAATTCGCAATTCAATGCTGGAACAGCGAGCAAACTGACTGGGTTCGTAAACACGATAAGGACTTTCCAAGTGGCGTTGCCGAACACAGATGCCTATGAGTTAGGTTCTACAATTGCATCTTCTTCGGGTCTATTACGCGATCTTCATGCAGATAAATCACCCGAAGGCGTAAGTCGCTATGAGAATATACAAGAGCTTTTGAATGGATTGAAGGAATTTGTGGAAGATGTTCCGTCCGAAGATGAGGTTGTAACCGAACCAGAGCCAAAAACGCTAGACAAATTTACTGCTGATATTGCGTTGCTTACGGATGCAGATAAGGACAACGACCCAGAAAATCGAAACAAAGTTTCGTTGATGACCATTCATGCTTCTAAAGGCTTGGAATTCCCCTATGTATTTATAGTAGGGCTAGAAGAGAACCTTTTTCCATCTCAGCTTTCTCTAAGTTCCAGAGCTGATTTAGAGGAAGAAAGGCGATTGTTTTACGTTGCATTAACGCGGGCAGAGAAGAGAGTAACGCTTAGTTATGCAGTAAGTAGATTTAGATGGGGTAATCTCGTACATAGCGAACCAAGCAGATTCATTGAGGAAATTCCGGAAAAACATTTAGACGTAACCCGTTCAAACCCAACGGATAATAATAATTCCGTACCTTCGTCCCCTTGGGCAAGAAAGGCTCAATTCAACACAGCAAACAGCAATCCAGAAAAAGTGACAAGAGTAGACCTGCGATCAAGAAATCTCACCAAGTATGACGACAGCCGCGAGCCAGGAGAACTCGATACAGGGGGCGGTACCAGCGATCACCTTTCTCGAATGATGGTTGGCACGGAAGTCATTCATGACAAATTCGGAAAGGGAGAAATTGTGGCCATGGATGGAGAAGCGCCAAACATCAAGGCAACTGTTACATTTCAAGGAGCAGGCAACAAACAATTGCTTCTCAAATTTGCGAAGCTCCGAATTGTGGGAAAAGCAAAACAGTAATCAGCATCCATCATGAATGAGTTCCTGACCGAAGAATCGGTTTTACTCGAACGAAAGAACAAGCCAAGATGGTTTCTAATAATAGGTTCAGCCCTAATACTTGCCTCATCGTACCTTTTACTTTACATCCTATACGATCTTGCCACGGCAGTAACGGCTGCTCACTTTGATTTAAAACCAATTCTCTTTTTCGATACCATTGCATTTGACAACAACGACAAATGGTATCCGCGGTGCGTAAAAATCACCTTTACAATAGGAGCGTTTGTGATGATAACGGCCGGAATAGGGTTTTACCTTCTCTGCCTCACACTTAAAAAAACATCGCTTGCACTTAGATTGACCTTTATCTGGCTCAGTTTGGTATCATTTGTCATTCTGGCTCAACGACTGATTGCAATTCTATTTGCTAACAATTTTCAATTCCGCGATTTGGATTCCAAAGGCATGGAATTGGCAATTTTTACTGCATACGACTACTGGGAAAAGGCTGGCGAAGCAGGACTGGCTGTAGCTGGCATTGTAGTATGTTTAGTCACGTCTGTCATGTTTTCTAAGCCATTTTTACAAACTGCTAGTTCAATTTATCAAATTGACACACCCGCCTACCGCAAAAAATTCGTGATCTACTATATAGCAGCTCCCGCTTTGATAGGAGCTGGATTTATTACACTTTTCACTTTTCCAAAAAATCTCGTTCCTAACTTCCTCTTTTTCGGATGTTTGGCCATCAGCATCGCCAGCATTGGCCTCGTTTCCATGAAATCCAGTCTATTGATTAGAAGACAAATCGAATTACGGAGTTATTGGCCACTAGCTGCTGCGGCCATATTTCTAATCATTGTTATTTTTACCCGAACTATTTTAAGCCAAGGCGTTCCCATTCCAGATACGGGAATCGGGCACCTGCTTTTCTGATTATATCTTGAGCGTGTACTGTAGTGTAAAATTGCGAGGTGCCTCCATGATTCCGGGTCTTACAGAATAAAACTCATTAAGAAAGTTTTTGGCAATAAAGCCAACTGTTGAACGCTTAGAGATATTGAACAATAATCGCGCATCCATTCTCCAAACACCTTTCGTATTCAGCGCTCTATAGTCAGAAAACCCTGGGAGGAATACTTCAAACTCCGCATCAATTCGATTCATATAACTGTTGTATTCAACGGCATAACCAAGTGTGAATTTCCACAAATCCATCTCAATATCTGCCTTGAAAGTGTTGGTTATTCTATACTTTAAAATACTTGACGTGCCTGTGAGAGAATCGCTGTTGTTTATGCTATTGAAAAAGTTCTGAATAAAAACCTGAACATTCTCCTGAGACGTATCCGCCTGAAGATCTGCAGGGTAATTGAACGTATAGCCTAGGAATACACGCACCGGAATTGGCCCTAAGTTTCCATCTCCAGTTAGTCCGAATTCTACCCCACCCACCCTTGCTTTGCTCACGTTGAATGGTTTAAAACCAAGAATAGGTTCAGCCTCTCCAACGCTATAGATCCCGAACTGATATTCCACCATGTCTCTGAACTCCATCCAGAAAAGGGCGAAATCGAAGTATGCATTCCAACCTGAAACTCGAAATCCTTGTTTAACACCAAGTTCCGCAGACCAACCATATTCCGACCTTAAGTCATTATTAGGCAGGATTTTAAGCGGGCCTAAACTGGCATCAATAAACTTCTCCCCAACGCTTGCAAATCTAAAAGATTGCCCAAATGAAGCGCGGATGTTGGTCTTCTTGGCAACTTTGAAGTTGGCTCCAGCTCTTACAATTGGCAGTGAGGTTTCCTTTCGGAGGGTTACTACTTCGTTCCATTCATTTCGAATACCGAAAAGCAACGTAATTCTGTCAATAAACGTTTTCTCTACCTGAGCGTAGACCGAAGGATTATGTGTTACAATGGTTCCTGCTTCAGGATAAAGCGAACTAAAACTCCATATATACTGATACTGAACTCCTGCGGTAACTCGGAAGTCGTACTTGAACTCGTTCTGGTATCTCAAATCAAAAAACATCACGTTGGAAGTAGATGGGTCTTCCCAACTATCATTTCTGCGTTCAACCCGATAGTATCTGCTTTTAAGTGAAAATATTCCAGCCTTTCTAGCAGTGTATTGAACCCATGGATCAATGTTGAGGAAAGTGTACTTGTCGGTTGAAGAAGTTCCATCCAACGGTTTATAGGCTCCATCTGTATTATTGGCCCAAAGAGTAAATCTACCCGATTGCTGGTATTGTCCAGAACCATTAAATCCGTACGTAAGCCCTTTAACCTTTACGCTTTGAACCCGCGTCTTAAAATTCAATCTGAACGCCTGCCGATGTCCGCGCTCTAGGTAGGTAAGGTCTGAACTACCGTGAGCTCCCACCACCAAATCAACATTCTTTATTTTTCTTCTGTGTGAAAAGAAGACTCCGGTAAATACTGGACTGTAGGTCTTATCCCACCATCTAGCTTCTTTGGCTCCTGGGTTTCCGTAAACTCCTTGATAAATACGAAATGTAGTTTCTGGTTTTTCAGTTGCCCATCCGGTTCTGACGTGAATAACCCCATTCATAGCCCCAGAACCAAACAGAACACTTGAAGACCCCTTAACCACCTCAATCTGTTCCACGGTTTCCATGGGTATGGCACTCCATTGAATATCCTGCAAATCGCCTGTAAGTAAAGGAATATCATCAATTACCATCTGCACCCTACTCCCAACTCCATAACTATAACCACCACCACCACGAATAGACGCCTGACCATCAAGAATTGTAATACCAGGAACCTTACCAACAGCTGCTTTAAGATCGGGTGCTGCGCTGTTTTCAATCAGGTACTGTTTTACAACATCCACGCTAACCATCTCCTCGCTCACACTTTTCGCGAATTGACTCCCAGTTACAACCACCAAATCAAGTGTTGTACTTTCAGTAGAAAGCTTTGCGTTAAACTCTACCGTCTCATTTTCCTTGAGCGTAAATGTCTTTGTGATAGTCTGATAACCAATAAATTTATAGGTAATCATCTGCTCTCCGGACTTCAACTTTACCTCGTACGCACCAACAATATCAGACGAAGCACCAACATTTTCTTGATTGAAGATGTTTACACCAATAAGTGTTTCACCTGTGGACTTGTCCGTTACCTTTCCTTTAAGCGTTTGTGCCGACAAGTGGTTTTGCACTAACAGCAGAAAAACTCCGAACACAATTCCGGTTGCCCTCATTCTCATAAACATTTTAGGGTCGCAATGTAGGTAACCACAATAATGCGATGATTGACTAAATCAATTTTTTAAGAAATAAACCTTGTTGAAACTATTACATTGCTACCAAGGGTTGATTAGGGGCTACCGCATTTAAAATTCTAAATTACCTTCCGCATGCTTACCAAAACATAATGGACAAGACATAAAATTGTCACAGCAACACAGATTTCGCAAACGAAAGACAAAATTTTCTGTGTCCTTTCTGTGAAATCTGTGTTTCTGTGGGAAAAAAAATGTTCACTCGTCCTAAATTTAAGAATTAACAATAACCATATGTTGAAGCAATGCTTTGCCAAAAGTTAAATGCGTTTGTCCTAGGGGTTGATTGAGTGCCGTTTGAAAAAAAATGTAGTTTTGCACGCATCCGAAAAATTGACCATTTAAGCACAACATAACAGATGAACAATCTTGGCAAGAACATAGGCGATTTCATATTCCCTAGTCTACTTATTATTGGCGGACTAACTATTCTATTTTATTCGGTTTTTGGAGGCCAAAACGGGCTTTGGATTCTCGGAGGTTCATTAATTCTGATGGTTGGCCTATTCTCTGTAGCAATGAAGCTGGGAATGTTGAGCAGCATGGTGCAGAAGGTATTGTTCTTCGTTTTTCTACCCATGGCTTTTGTTACAGCATACTTCGCTTACCGCTCCATTCAAGCCCCTATTGAGTTCAATATTGAGAAACAGAAACGATATGCCAAGGTGGAAACCAAATTGAAGACCATTAGAGATTGGCAATTGGCATACAAATCGGTTTACCGAGTTTATGCTTCCGATTTTGATACACTAATCAATTTCGTTAACACCGATTCATTCCCAGTAATCAGAGCGTTGGGTACTGTTCCTGATACATTGACAGAACAACAGGCCGTTGACATGGGGTTAGTAACAAGAGACACAATGCACGTGAGTGTACGAGATTCGCTATTCAAATCTGGTGGAGATATAAATAAAGTCCGATTCATTCCGCCAGCAAATACGCAACTATTTAAGATGGAAAGTGGACTAATAGATAAAGGACAAGTGATGGTGCCAGTATTTGAAGTAGTTGCTCTGAACGCACATATTTTTGAAGGCATTGTACCAGAATATTACGACCCACAGGGCGATTTGCGTGTTGGGTCCATGACCGAGCCTTCAACCAGCGGAAACTGGGAATAAGGTTTTGTCATTACCTCTTTTCAAAGAAGAAATTCATCTGAAGGCCGATAATGAACAGGAAACTGTTCAAAACGGCCTTCTTTCTTTTGTGAATGTTTCTCGTTCGGGAATTCAAATTCTCAAAAGAAACAAGTCTTTCAAACTCATTGAATTTATTGATTTGCGGTTTCCGTTCTCAACCGAAAATGGTGTTTGGAGCAATCGAGTCAAAGACATTCTCGAAACTTCGGCATTCATGGCTCACATTGAGGGAACTGAAACTGTGTTTTCGGTTTCTGATTCAAGCGTAACCGTTGTTCCTTCATCCCTTTATTCCGAAAAAGAAAAGGGCAGGAATTTCGGATTCGTTTTTGGGGAATCAGAAAAGGTTATCATTCTAGACCAAGCGCTTTCCAATTCTGATATTACCGGCATTTTTAGCGTTACTCAAGCATTTTCCGAATCAATCTCCAAACCAATTCAATCTTCCTACTTGAATTGGTTAGATAGCTTGGCAACCGAATCTTCAAAAGTTAAAGCTCATCTGGTTGTTGAGGAAAAGCAATTTGCGCTTGTCATTTTCAAGGATGGAAAACTGGCTTTCGCCAATTGGTTTGAGTTCGGAAAGGCGGAAGATGTTCTATACTATCTGATGGCTTCGTTGGAAACCCTCAAGATTCTCCATTCTGAGGTTGATCTTGTGTTAAGCGGAGCAATCGATAAAGGCGATGAAATTCATGCTGGCATCAGCAAATTCATCTCAAAACTTTCATTCGCAAAGCGTCCGAAAAACCTCACGTACAGCTATTCGTTCAAGGAAATTCCCGAACATCGGTATCCATTCATATTTTCAGCGGCATGCGCATAATAAGCGGTCAACATAAGGGACGTACTATTCGTCCGCCAAAAAACCTACCTGTTCGGCCAACAACCGATATGGCCAAGGAAGGCCTCTTCAACATCCTCAACAATTTGATTGAATTTGATGAGATGAATGTCCTCGACCTGTTTTGTGGTACGGGCAGCATCAGCTTTGAATTTGTAAGTCGATGTGCCGTTTCTGTGACAAGTGTTGATTCCAACTCACGCTGTGCTGGTTTTGTGAAATCAACCTTTGATGAATTGAAATACGCAAGTGGAACGGTAATAAAAGCCGATGCCCTCCGGTTTGTCGAATCATCAAAAGGGAAATGGAATCTAATTTTTGCCGATCCGCCTTACGAATACGGGCAGCACCACAAGTTTGTGAACACGATACTTGACAATGGACTTCTGTCTGAAAACGGAATACTAATCGTGGAACACCCCGCAGAAATTGATTTCAGCACGTTTCCTGCTTATACCCAGACCCGTAAGTATGGTCGGGTTCATTTCAGCTTTTTTGAAGTTTAGATTGAACATTTCCTTAGCCACAGATACACAGATTCGCAGAGATTTCGCTGATAAGAAGAGAAAATAATCTATGGACAATCTGAGGAAATGAGTGAATCTGTGGCGATAAAATGTCTCAGAACCGTAGAAAGTATTCCTTCGTCAGTTCCTTGTACTCATCTGAGTAATCGTGACGCTTTACTGATTTCTCAATCAGAAAATCAGTCTTCTTTGGCTCACCAATATCTTCCTTAGTGAAGCAAACCATCAACCGAATCAAAGGATAATCGGGTTGAGGAAACACATTCACAACTTCCCTTGCAAAGAAACCTTCCGCTTTAGCAGAATTGAAAAACACATCATATTCAGATTGCGGAAAAATGACCGCGAACCGTCCGTTCGGCTTTAGCAATTGACCTGCATACTTAAAAAGGTCGGCAGGTTTCAACGTGACGGTATGCTTCGCCAATCTGATGGAAACATCTTTTGAAGGCTGTGAATGCGAGTAGAACGGAGGATTACAAACTACAAAATCGTACTGTTTTCCGCGATTCACAAACTCAGCCACATCTTCATTATAAACTCTCATGTCTGAGAAAGATGAGCACATCACGTTTCTCTTGGCCTGATCTGCCGCTATCGGATTAATCTCAATCAAATCAACCGAAACCCTAGCCCTCTGCGCGAGCATCAACGAAATAATGCCAGTTCCTGTTCCTATATCTAAAACGCTGTCATCGTCTTTAACAGGAGCCCACGCTCCAAGCAACACACCATCGGTTCCGACCTTGAACCCGCCAGCCGAATGGTAAACCCGAAACTTCTTAAATTGAAAATACGGCTCAGCCATTCAAATACAAATCGATGAGACCATCTGGCGCCTCGATGTGTACGGTTTTGGCTTCGAGGTCAACTTCTTTCACTATTGCTTCTACCCAAGGAACAAGAATGGTAATGCCATTCTGCTCAATCTCCAAAATCGGGTGTTGCGGATTTTCAAGAACGCCTGAAACCTTACCAATCAAACCTTTCTCCTCATCAAACACTTCAAAACCCTTCAATTGGTCAGAAGCGTCCTCCTCAGGCGCTTGAAAACGATCTCGTTCAAGGAATATCTCCTTGCCTATCATTCGTTCGGCATCTTCTAAGGAATCGATACCTTCAATTTTCATCGTAAGCTTATCGTGTGAGGCAAACGAGCATTCTTCCACAAAAAAAGGAACCGGTCCACCCTGTAATAGGATGAAGACCGGTTCGTCTTTTTCTAATGCTGGAATTCCAGCCGAATGTGCGTTTACTTTAAAAGCTCCCTTAAGTCCGTGAGACCGAGTAATGGTTCCAAGGACCTTCAGATCAACCACGCTTATTCTGCTGGTTTCTCTTCTTCAGATGCTTCGGCTGCTGGCTCTTCAACCTTAGCTTCAACTGCTGGAGCTTCTTCAGCTACTGGTGCAGCTTCTTCAGCAACAACTTCTGGAGCAGCCTCAATAGCTACTTCAGCAATAGCTTCTGTTTCTTCAACAGCTTCTTCCGTTGGAGCTTCAACTTCTTCGGCAAGCGGAGAATTTTTAGCAGCAACTTTAGCAGCCATTGCTTCTTTAGCAACTGCTTCGGCTTTCATCGCGTCCGCTTTCGCTTTGGCCTGTGCTTTTCCAATGGTATTCGCACCTTCCTCAATTTTTGAGGATTTGTCGTTTAACCATTTTTCAAACTTGGCGTCAGCCTCTTCTTGCGAAAAAGCACCTTTCTTTACTCCACCTTGAAGGTGTTTTTTGTACAGAACGCCTTTGTAGGAAAGAATTGCCCGACATGTGTCGGTAGGCTGAGCTCCATTCTCCAACCACGTCAACGTACTATCGATATCAAGCTCGATAGTTGCTGGGTTCGTGTTCGGATTGTAAACTCCCAACTTTTCAATGTTCTTCCCATCTCGTGGGGCTCGTGAATCGGCTACGACAATATGAAAAAATGCGTAGCTTTTTCTTCCGTGTCTCTGCAATCTAATTTTAGTTGGCATTTGACTTTATTATTTGTTACAAATTTTGGGGCTGCAAAAATGCGATAATACCTGCGAATAAACAAGTACCTATTTCAATTGATTTTCACAGACGTAAAAACAAGTTCAAAATTGCCAATTCCATCTCGCAAAATCTTATCAAAACCAGCACTTCCAACGCTAGGGTCTCACGAAGTCCTCAAAATCAGCGTTGTAAAAAATCGTTACCTCTTCGCCTTGCGCTATGTCTCGGGTAGCTGCAAATGTCTGGGTCAAGTTTTCCTTGTCTTGATGACAAACCCTAGCACTGCAATGTTGATTGTGATTGAAAAAGCTTCCCACACCACTCAAGCATAAAGCGTAATAATCCTCATTCCAAGGAAATTCAAGCGTTGCAATCAGTTCCGGAAGTTCTTCATTGTGGTGCAGTAGGGTGACATGACTTACCGCAATAATCTCATCTTTATTGATGTCTCGCTTGGCAAAAACTCCTTTACCGTGAACAGGACTTACCTTGATTTCAACACAATCGTTCATGTACCTTTGATCTTTGGGCGGCAAGGATAATGAAATCAATTCTGAACAAGGGAATCCACGAATTGCTGAAACTGACACATCGGTCTGTTTCAGTTACGGATTCGGAGCGCGAGTCTTATATCCAACGTGCTGCTGAGGTTCAATTGGAGATTAAGAATTGGATTGGGAAAACTGAATATGAAAAAGTTGGGCTGGGTCAGAACTGTAATGCTTCGTGGTATTTAAAGGCCACGGACAACAAACTTGCCTCCTACCCTTTCGATTGGATTTTCACCACTCCTGAATTCATTGAAGATATGCTCTCAGACAATTTTGAAGCATTGCTAAATCGCAGTCAATTGATACCTCACGGTTTGGATGCTGGCCACAAACGCTACCACGAATGGCTTTTCGGGCACCGCAATCCAGCCAGTTCAGATTCAGATTTACAATTTTTGAAGCGATGCATTGACCGTTGGAATGCATTGATTCAATCTCAAAAACCAGTTGTGTTCGTAACCGTTGTGCTGAATGAATTTGAAAAACGCAAACGCTGGCGCGATGGATTTAACAAAGACTTCGACCTTCCAAAAAATCAGGTCTTAGCTGACTTTGATTCTATGATGGATAAACTTCTGGCGATTAATCCGAATTGCAAATTCCTTTTTATTGAGCAATACACCGAACGAGAATTCGAACTTTCGAAGCTCCATAAGGATGAACGTACCTTTTGGTTAAAATTCTGTTCGGTTGATACAAACACCGGAGTACAATATTTGAATAGTGTGGATGACGAAATCATGAAGGTTATCTATGCGGGGTTTAATCAAACTTGATTATCCATTTAAGCAGAATGTGCACACGATTTCAAGTAGAGTAAACCGTACATTCCCAAAAGATTCACTCACCAATCAATCCATGAAAATTCTCCTTATTACAGGTGCCATCCTGGCCAATGTGCTTACCAACATCGGATTCAAGTACTCCGCCATTTACGATTTAGTACCAACGAAAAAATGGGGCTACTTGGGTATAGGTCTTGTATTCGGATTGATCAATTCGGTGCTATTTACGGAATCATTGAGGTTCATTTCATTGCAAGTTGCAAGCACGGTTTTCTTTGCGCTAACCATCGTTGGGCTTTATGGTGTTTCCGTTTTTTGGTTTGATGAACCCGTTACCATGCTACGATTGGCTGGTGGTTGCGTCATCATCATCGGTGTAATTATGATCTCAATTCCTTAAATATGGATTTAGTAACCATCAAAACCTTCTCCTACGATCACGAAACGGTTCTTTACGAACCGACTTTCAAGGCAGAAGGAATCGATTACTTTCTGAAAGATCAGAAAACCGTTGCCATTGACCCGTTGGTTTCAAACGCCATTGGCGGTATCAAACTTCAGGTTAGAATTGAAGATGAAGAACGTGCCAGAGCGCTGGTAGCAGAGATTGAAGCCAATAATTCTGGAACCCAGTTAGGCGATGTGATTGTGGTGAATGGTCAGAAATACGAAAAGACACTTGAAGAATGTCCAACATGCGAGTCTGACGACATTTACATGTATAAGCAGTCGTTTTTCGAAAACCTTTTCTCTCCTTTTGCAAAGCGAGAACACTATTGCCAAAACTGCCAAATGAAATGGTCTTAAACCCTTTAAAGCATCGACTTACAAGTGGATAGCTTAACACAAGCCGCATTAGGAGCCGCTATTGGTCAAGCGGTTTTAGGAAAACAAATTGGAGGAAAGGCCGCTGCAGCGGGAGCGTTGGTTGCCACCATTCCCGACCTAGATGTGTTGCTCCGTGTCTTTTACAGTTCGTACGATATGCTCCGCATCCATCGTGGCATCAGCCATTCGCTGATTTTTGGAATAGTTGGGGCTGTCTTCCTATCGCTGATACTTCAGCGAACCAAACTTTTCGGCAATATCTCGTTCCAACGACTTTGGTGGTTCAATGCTTTATGCCTGATTACTCACGCATTGCTTGATTACTGTACCTCGTATGGAACGCAGTTGTTCCTGCCGTTTTCTGACGCACGACTCGGTCTAGACATCGTTAATGTGGTTGACCCTGTTTACACCGTTCCATTGCTATTGGGAACACTTGGCGGCCTTTTTATTCCACAATTAAAACCAAATATGTTCCGTTGGAATGCTCTTGGATTAATCGTGAGTTCAGCCTATCTCGTCCTCACGTTTGCGGTTAAGATGAACATGAACGAAAAGCTAGAATCTGAACTTTCTAGAGAAAATATTCGATGGAATAATCTCCTCACAATGCCTGTTGGAATAGCGAGCATCAATTGGTACGGACTCGCCACTACAGACGCTGGTATTTACATGAAGAAATACTCGCTGTTCTCCGATTCTGCCCAGCAGTTTCAGTTTTTTTCACAGAACGATTCGCTACTAAATAATCTTAATCCCGAAGTGGCCTCAACCATGCGGTGGTTCGCAAAAGGGTTTTACACGGCAGAAGCCGTTGGCGACACCATTCG
>JBDNJH010000085.1:0-5712 GCA_041687875.1 Flavobacteriales bacterium
AATTTCGGTAACTCACTTTACATCGGAACAACAATCGGAATTCCACGATTGAATTATGAAATGGAGCGCACTTACACTGAGAGTGATTCGCAGGATTCTATTTCAAATTTCGGTTCGTTTACCAAAACGGATTATTTGAAAGCAACGGGGAACGGACTCAACATTAAGTTTGGTATGATTTATCGCCCAGCCAAATGGTTGCGGTTGGGAGCAGCCTTTCACTCCCCAACATGGTATGATATTGACGAGCAATTTACTAGCACTACTACTTCCAATCTGGAAGGACTAGGTCAATACACGCTTTCAACCTTGGATGGCGCGTTTGGTTATCGCTTGCAAACGCCTTTTAGAGCAATTGGAAGCTTGGCTTTTGTTGTAGGTAAGTTTGGATTGATTTCTGCCGATTATGAATATGTGAATTACTCGTTGGCCAAGTTGCAATCCCGAGGTTACTCTTTTGATGCTGAGAATGCAGATGTGAAAAATCAACTGCATTGGGCTGGAAACATTCGTGTTGGAACCGAGTGGAGAATCAGCGCATTTAGCATTCGTGGCGGATTTGCTATTAATGGCGATCCTTATTCTGGAAAATACAATTTCGACAACACGCGCTATTCACTCGGAGTTGGTTATCGTTTGAAGCGATTCTTTGTAGATCTGGCCTACAATCTTCACCGTCAGGTTGATGCCTATCAAGTTTACGAGACGAACTTTGCGGAAACTGCAACGCTAAATCATAGCGTGATTACCACAGTTGGATTCAGATTCTAATTCTGTAAACGCAGAATTCCAGCCTTCGCTTTCTGGTTTATGCTGTTTTTGTATTCAGAATTATTGAATTCGGAAGACGCTTCAAACGCCTTAATGGCCTTATCCTTTTGACCTGAATTCTCATAAAACATTCCTAGCATCAGCGATGAATTGGCAGCAAAATAGCGTTTGCTGTCTGCACCATTCTTCATTGTCATTTCATAATAGGAGATTGCTTCTTTCTCATTTCCAAGTTCATGGTGAATTCTTCCCAAACGATAGGTGAATTCCAACTTTTCATCTGAAGTGGCAAGGTCAGTTGTTTTGGAAGTAATAAGGGTTCTCAGCGCATCCTGATAGTAGCCCCCGTCAAACTGCAATCTGGTTTTCAACAAAATTCTATTTGGGATTTGCCCTGATTCAAATTCCTTCTGAGCCGATTTGTCTTCATCAAGCATGGTGCTACCAACACCACCAACTTTTGCAATAGCACTGCGATATGCAGAAACATCATTCAAAACAAGCAATGAGTGCCATGCTATTTTTTGGTGTGCGGCTTTCAAGTAGCTGCTTCCTTTGAACGACTTGACATATTTCTGTAATGGAACTATGGCATCCTTATCCATCCGCGCCAGTTTCAATTCGCCCAAAAGAAAATTCAAATATGGAAATGCTTCAAGTGATTTTGTTGATGTCAGCAACACTTCGATTGCCTTTTCTGCTTGGCCATTTTCCTTGTGCAAACTTGATTTGGCAAAATCCATCAAAGGCCCCGTTTCTTTGTCAACTTCCTTTTGGTAACGAAGCAAGGCTTCACTATCATTCAGAAGATTGATGTGAAGAAAACTCAACAGGAAAAGCGTTTCTTTTCTCAGATTTTTGAGTTCAGATTTTCCTTCTGATTTCTTCAGAACCTTTTCCATTTCGCCAATTCCCTGCTCAATGGTGCCATCTACTCCCATCAGTTTGGTGGCCCATTTGTAGTTGTCTGGTACGGTACCAATCAGCGTGTGAAGCAGTCCCATACTCTTATATGTTGGGAGAAAATCAGGATGCTGTTGCATGTTCTTTTCAAGGGCTTTAAAAGCCTTGTTTATTTCGCTAGCCCCATTGAAATATTCTCCAAAACGCATCATAGAAAAGGCCCAATGCAGATGAATTTCACCTTCGGCCAATAGTTTGTAAGGAGAAGAATCTGGAAGACGACTCAACGCCTTTAATCGCTCTGAACGCAGATCTTTTCTCGCCTCAAATTGTTCCTGATCTTCCGTTACAACGATGAAAAGAAAATCAGATAGATCTTCTAGATAAACTGGGGCAAGATTGTTCTTGTCAGAAGTTTTGAGTTTCTGAATGACCGAATATGCCTCCGTAAATTTTAGGTCGAGTAGGAGGGAATAGGCTTTGTCGTAATCTTCACTTGTGGTGAAATTCTGTGCGAATCCAGCATTTGGAATCGCATAAATAAGGATTATGAAAAGGATGTTTCTCAAAGTCTGGTACAAAAAAAGGGGATTCAATTTGAATCCCCTTCAATATTCAAGCCTTAATTGGCTTAAGCTTCTTCTGTTCCGTCAATTTCGGAATCAACAAGAACTCGCCCGCAATGCTCGCAAACGATAATTTTCTTTCTTAGGCTAATATCCAAGATTCGTTGTGGTGGAATCTTATTGAAACATCCGCCACACGCGCTTCTCTCAATCTTAACGACTGCAAGACCGTTCAAAGAATTCTCACGGATTCTTTTGTAAGCAGTAATTAATCTGTCTTCAATCACTTTTTCTGCTGCGGCAGATTGCTTGGTCAATTTTGCTTCTTCCTTCTCAGTTTCAGCGATGATTGAGTCCAACTCGGCTTTCTTAGCAACAAGATCTTTTTGGCGCTCTTCAAAGTTGTTTTTGGCAACCTCAATTAATTGATTCTTGGCTTCGATATTTGCCTTGAACTCGTTCATTTTCTTCTCGCAAAGTTGAATTTCCAAGTTCTGGAATTCAATCTCTTTGTTCAATGAATCGAACTCACGGTTATTTCTAACCTTTCCTTGCTGCTCCTCATATTTCTTGATGGCAGTAATGGCATCCGTAATCATGTTCTTGCGCTGAACAATCGCATCTTCAAAGACATTCACCTCATCAGTAAGATTTTGCAATCTGGTTTCAAGGCCTGCAATGTCATCTTCAAGATCTTGTACCTCCAATGGAAGTTCACCTCGGATGGTTCTAATTCGGTCAATTTCAGAATCGATTGTCTGAAGATTGTAGAGTGCTTTCAGTTTTTCCTCAACTGTGAAATCTGAACCTGCGGTAGCTTTTTTAGTCGCCATGTTTTATAGATAATTGATCGGGTTCGTTTTTACCCTTGTCAAACGGGGTGCAAAAATAGGAAAATTCTGCGCCAGTTTTTCAGCTAAAAGTTCAATCGTAAACTGTTCGCTTTCGAAGTGTCCGATGTCGGCTATGATAATCTTGTTTTCGGCATCAAAAAACTGGTGGTATTTGTAATCTCCTGTGATGAAAATATCGGCTTCAGCTCCAACGGCATTTTCAAGCAGAAAACTGCCAGATCCGCCACAGACGGCAATTCGTTTCACATTCTTTTTGTGCGGAAGTGTGTAGCGCACACAATCAGTTTTCATCTTGGTTTTCAACGATTTTAGAAATTCCAATGCATCCATTTCTTCTGGTAGTTCTCCAATCATACCTGAGCCAACCTCCTTCCAAATGTTCTCCATCGGATAGATATCAAACGCAACTTCTTCGTAAGGATGTGCACTTTTCATCGCGGCCAGCACACTTTTTACTCTAAATTCAGGGACAATTGTTTCTATCCTCACTTCGGATTCTGAATGCATTTCGCCTTTGTTTCCCACAAATGGATTGGTTTTTTCATTCCCTCGGAACGTGCCAGTACCATCAGTATTGAAGGAACATTGGTCATAGTTGCCAATGCTTCCTCCACCAGCATCAAACATGGCGTTCCGCACATTTTCTGCATGGGCGGTTGGGCAATACGTCACAACTTTTTTCAGTAATTGCTTTTTTGGAGCGAGAATTCGTGTGTTGAGCAAACCAAGTTTCTCTGCTATTTTTTGGTTTACTCCATCACTCACGTTATCTAAATTGGTGTGGATGGCGTAAAGCAGAACATCATTTTTGATGGCTTTCATCACCGTTCGCTCCACGTAATTTTTTCCGTTGAATCGCTTCAATCCGCTAAAAACAATTGGGTGATGTGATATAATAAGGTTGCAGCCTTGCGAAAGTGCATCATCAATTACATCTTCCGTGCAGTCCAAACTCACCATAATTCCAGTTACCTCGGTGCTGGAATCTCCAACCAAAAGACCAGAGTTGTCATAACTTTCCTGAAGCGATGGCGGTGCCAATTCTTCTAGATACTTGATTATTTCAGATGCTTGCATGAAGCAATATTAAGAAGAATGCGGTGTCCTGACTATATTCGGCCATGCCTTGGTACAGACATCTTTTGTGGCCTATTGCCGCACTTTACGGATTAGGAGTCTGGATACGGAATCGAATTTTCGATTTCGGAATTTTCCATTCAAGGCAATTTGATGTACCTGTAATCTGTGTTGGAAATTTGGAAACGGGTGGAACCGGCAAGTCGCCATTGGTTCATTACATAGTAGAACTTCTTTTTCAGAATGGCAGAAATGTAGCTGTGCTGAGTAGAGGCTACGGTCGTGCTTCAAAGGGTTTTCAATTAGTGGAAGAAGGAAATTCAGCGTTAGAAGTTGGTGATGAGCCGTTGCAGCTAAAACGAAGATTGCGGAATGTGACTGCAGCCGTTTGTGAAAATCGTGTTTTAGGAATGGAAAACCTCTTGAAATCTGACAGAAAACCTGATGTGATTGTAATGGACGATGGTTTTCAGCATCGATGGGTAAAACCGAGCTTGAGCATTTTGGTAACACCATCGCGGCAGCCGTTTTGGAAAAATTATTTATTACCCGTTGGAACACTTCGCGAAGCAAAGACTGAATCAAAACGAGCTGATATTTTGGTGGTTTCTGGTTCAGATGGTAGGCAAGATTCTTCTTTAAATTTTAGAGGTAAAATCTTTAATTCAAGTACGGTTTCTTGCGAATTGGTTCAGTTTTCTGGTGAGAAAATGAATGTGTCAGAAATTCAAGAGGTGGTACTCTTTTCAGGAATTGCCAATGAACAACGCGTTGAAGAAAGCGTCTCTCAAGGTTACACCGTTCGTAAGCATTTGAAGTTTGCAGACCATCATAATTATACACTGAAAGACCTATCTCCACTTAGAAAATTGGATAGTTTTGGCGCGTCTGTAAATGCAGTCATAACTACTGAGAAGGACGCTGCAAGGCTTGCTGGCTCAGTAATTTTAGAAGAACTCAAAAACGTTCCGATGTTCTATTTGCCAATAAGAATTGAATTTGGCGGATTGACATCTGAATTCAACAAAATAATATTGGAACATGGAAAACATGCTTGAGAAAATAAAGGAGACCGCTGCGTATTTGAAAGAGCGCACGGGTGCTTCTCCAGTGGTAGGAATCATTCTCGGAACTGGCCTTGGTGGTCTGGTAAAAGAGATAGTGGCCGAGCATGTTGTGCCATATGAGGAAATTCCAAACTTCCCCGTTTCTACGGTTGAAGGGCACTCAGGTAAACTCATTTTTGGCAAGCTTGGAGGGAAGTCGGTTATGGCTATGCAAGGTCGTTTCCATTACTATGAGGGCTACGATATGAAGCAAGTGACATTTCCTGTACGAGTAATGAAAGCCTTGGGAATGAACGATTTGGTTGTTTCTAACGCAAGTGGCGGTGTAAATCCTGATTATGAGATTGGGGATTTGATGATTTTGAACGATCACATCAATCTATTCCCAACAAATCCATTAATGGGAAAGAATTATCCAGAATTGGGGCCTCGTTTTCCTGATATGAGCGATGCTTACGATAAGGAACTCATCGC
>JBDNJH010000007.1:0-22310 GCA_041687875.1 Flavobacteriales bacterium
ATTACACCAACAAGAAACTTATCGCCCATCTCATTTATGAAGCGGGTCTTTCTAGTAGAAATTGTTCTTGTCTCGCCATCTCTCACGGTAAGCGACTCTTCAACAACACTTTCTTTTCCAGTTGATATCACTTGTTTATCACCATCCAAAAAATGGTCGCGTTCTTCTATAGGAACATCTTCGGCAAGCGTCCTGCCGATTATTTCATCCCTTGGTCGGCCAAATGCCTCGCAAAAGGCATCGTTAACGAGAACAAGCCTGCTGTGCTCATCCTTTACAAAAACAGGGTCGCCCATATTGTTCAGGATAACCTTGTAATTCTCGTCACTTAATTCTACTATGTCCCTATGGGTTGGTTTGCTCATGACAAAGCATTTGAAAGATTGGCACTCATTGAGTCTCGCTCAAATCTATTTTTGAAGTGGTGATTCATGTTTATTAGTAACGCCCAATCCATCTGAATCTTCTTAAAAAGCGCAGGGTCGTTAGGGGCTTTGGTCGTTGATTTACTCACCGTGCTAAGTTACCTATATGAAAGATTGGAAAAAACAAAGCCCCGCAAATGCAGGGCTTTGAGGTGGTACCAGCTGGGGTCGAACCAGCGACACACGGATTTTCAGTCCGTTGCTCTACCAACTGAGCTATGGTACCTCTTTTGAGGGCTGCAAATGTAAAAATATTTCAATCTCCTAAAACCCTAACTTTAAACTTCGAGCTGGTTACTTTTGCAGAGTTATGAATTTGGCTATCGACATCGGCAACTCGCGCATCAAATGGGCACGGTTTGAACAGCAAAAAGTTGTTGAATCGGGCATGGTGCCAGAATCTGATTTAGATGAACTAAAAGCTTTAATGGCGTTTCATGCGGGAGATGACATTACCATTTCATCCGTTGTAAAGCTTAACGCTGATTTTTTTGCCTTCTGCAAGAAATCAAACGCCATGCTAATTGATTCATCCACTCCAATTCCAATCCAAAACAACTACTCAACTCCAACTACTTTGGGAATGGACAGGCTTTGTGCAGCAATAGGAGCGAAGAGCCTTTTTCCAGAAAACCCAGTGCTATCAGTTGATATTGGTACGTGTATTAAATTTGAATTCATTACCGCCAAAGGCGAGTATGAAGGCGGAAATATCTCGCCTGGACTTCAAATGCGCTTTGCCTCGCTCAATAATTACACATCAAAACTGCCAGCTCTAAAACCAGAAAGGACACTTGGGCCAATTGGTCGTTCAACCAACCAAGCGCTGAGGTTGGGTGTACAACAAGGAATGTTATTTGAAATTCAGGCAATGATCCAAACGATGCAGACGTTACACCCAAACTTAAAAACGGTAGGTACGGGCGGTGATTTGCCCTTTTTTGTTAATGAACTTAAAACTCACATCTTTGCGGATCTTTTGCTCGTCCTACGAGGCATAAATGAAATTTACTTACACAACACTTAGACGGCCTCTGCTGTCGTTGATGTTCATTCTCCTAAGCGGATGGGCATTTTTTTCCTTCGCTCAGCCCGCCAATAATTCGCCCTACGCGCGTTACGGTCTTGGAAACTTGAACAACGGTGCAAATATTCGTTCTGCTGGTATTGGCGGAATGAGCATTGCCATGCGTGAGGATAGCATCCCGTATTTGGTCAATTTTCTAAATCCTGCATCCTACACGTCCATAGGTTTTACAGCGTTTGATATTGGTATTTATGGCAACGTGGCAACCATCTCTTCCAGCACCGAATCACAGAATGTAAACAAGGCAAATCTTTCCTATTTCGCATTCGGATTCCCTATACTTCAACTAAGAGTAAGAATAAAAAGAGACAGTATTTCCGAAGGAGAGAGCAAGTGGATTCAGACAAACCAAAAGCGATTGTTTTGGGGTGGCTCGTTCGGATTGCGCGAATTTAGCAGTGTAAACTATGCCGCAACCGATTCTAGATTGGATGAGACAGGCACCTTTGGAGGCGACACTGCTTTCAATTACGCATATAGGTTTCAAGGTAATGGTGGTGTAAATCAGTTCTTTGTGGGAATAGGTCTTGCAGCTTTCAAAAACTTCTCAATCGGTTTAAACGCATCCTACCTTTTTGGCAGAATGAACCGTGTTCAAAGACTCGAGATTCAAGAGGCAAATTATTTCAATGTAAAAACAGAAAAATACACAGACGTAGGCGGCTTTTACGTGGATTACGGTTTGCAATACACGCTTGCTGCCAAAGGCGGAAAAGATGTGCTCACTTTTGGAAGCACATTTGCACACCCCATGAAGGTGCGCGCGAGCAGCACAACACTTGCACGAACATATTCATTAACCACATTCGGAGAAGACCTGTTCAGAGACACCATTCTTTTCAGGAAAATAACGGGCGGCCACATCTCCATGCCTTGGAAATATGGTTTTGGTGTTTCTTGGAAAAAAGGCGAAAAATGGCTTTTTGGAGTAGAACACACCCAAGAACTTTGGAGCACCTATAGGGATGTTGATGGAAGAAACGATTCGCTCGCTGATGCGTGGAAAACATCGGCCGGAATCGAATTTAAACCTTCCGTTCCGGAAACGAATCGTGGTTTCTGGGCCTATTTCGGAAAGATGCATTATCGAATCGGAGGGTACTATGCCATGAGCCAATTTAAGGTCAATGCAATACAACTTCCAGAATATGGCATAACTCTTGGTTTTGGTTTCCCACTTAGAAAAAGCAGAGCTGGAGGAGACAAGTTCGTTCAAAGCATGGTAAACTTTGCAGTTGAATGGGGACAAAGAGGAACAACAGACAAATCTCTCTTACTTGAAAACTACTGGAACTTCAAACTCGGTTTCACTCTAAACGACAGATGGTTTATAAAACGCAAATACGAATGACAATGAAAAAGAACAATTCTAAACCTACAAACATAGTGATGCTAATTCTTGCGCAACTGATGTTGATGGGAACGATGAACGGTTTTGCGCAGGACGAAAAGTTTGGTGACAATCCAGACAAGTGCAAAGAAAATCTTTCGCTCTACAGAGAATATTACAAGCAAAAAAATTATGCCGATGCCATGGCCGGCTGGCGATGGGTTTTCTTCAATTGCCCAGAATCAACCAAGAACATCGTTATTAATGGCACAACACTTATTGAAGCTAAGATTAAGGAAAACGAGGCTAATCCAGCGTTGAAAAAAGCGTATTTGGATACGCTTTGGATGGTATACAACAAGCGTATTGAGCTTTATCCTGATGACCGAGGTTACAGCCTTGGTCGTATGGGAATGGACATGTACGACTATTCTGAAGAGGATTACGCAGATGCCTATAACAACCTTAATGAGTCCATGAAGGCAGACACGTTGGCTACCGACCCGTATGTACTAATGAAGCTCTATTTGGCTGGAATGAAGCGATTGGTGGCCAAGGAAATCGAAATGGAAGTAATGTATGACCTTTATGATGAAGTTTCTTCCATTCTTGATGCCCAACAGAAAAAAATTCCTGCTGATGCAACGGAGGATAACAACACAGACCTAAAGAAGATTACTCAAGCACGTGGCATTATCGACCAAAACTTCGAGCGTATTGCACAAGAAGATCAATACATCGGCCTGATGCAACCTAAAATTGAGGCTGCGCTCACAGATGCAGCGCTTCTAGAAAAGGTAACCAACATGATGGTGAAGCGTAGTTGGACAAGCAATCCGTTCTACTTAGATGCATCTGCAAAACTTTACAAACTAAATCCATCGGCAGCAGCTGCATACAATCTCTATGAAGGTCATGCGAGAAAAGGAAATGATTCTGAGGCAACTAAATTCTTGGAAGAATCCATCAAATTAGAGCAAGAGAAGAACCAAAAAGCTGAAAGAATGCTGAAATTGGCAAAGGTGTATGGCTCACAAAAAAACTACGCCAAGGCACGATCAACCGCACAGGACGCAGCCGCTCTGAAACCAGGATGGGGAGAACCATACATCTACATTGGCGACCTTTACCTCGGCACAACATCAAGTTGTGGAGATAACGCTTGCAACCAGAAATACGGTGTTTGGGCTGCCGAAGACATGTTCGGTAAAGCCAAATCTGTTGATTCCTCTATTTCTGGCGATGCAAACTCAAAAATTGCATCCTGCAAAAAATACTATCCATCGGCAAAAGACTGTTTCTTCTACGGATTGAAATCTGGAGATGCAGTTACCGTTGGAGGATGGATTGGTGTGGAGACCACAGCACGATTTGCCGACTGATTTTAAAATAATTGAATTTAAAAAGGTGAGAGAACTTTCGTTCTCTTGCCTTTTTCTTTTTGCGCTTATCTTGAGCGGATGCGTGAATGATATGGACGAGGTGAATGCCATTGTAGAAACCGAAGTTCTTCCCATTTCGGTTGCAGACGATATTCGCATCATTTATTCCGATTCCTCATTGCTCAAAGTAATTTTGGAGGCCAAGCACCTCGAACGTTTTACAGGCGAAGACCCCTACTTAGAAATGACGAATGGCGTTTACGTTCGGTTTTTCAACACCCTTGGAACAGTTGAATCTGAATTACGCTCAAACTATGCCATAAGCTACGAGCATTCTGACATTATGGAAGCCAAGGAAAATGTGATTGTTGTAAACAAAAAAGGCGAAACGCTAAACACCGAACACCTCATTTGGGAAAAGAAAACCGAAAAAATCCGAACAGATGAGTTTGTGAAGATCACTACCGAAGATGAAGTTATATTTGGTCATGGTTTGGAGTCCAATCAGGATTTCACCAAATACAGAATCAAGAAAATAAAAGGAACCATAAACCTGAAAGATGCTGAGAGTTCTGAAAATCCTTGAAATGGCGTGGTTGCTCATCGGAGTTTTCTCCATGATAATGGGCGCTTACCTTTTCAACTTACACGGTTGGGATGAATCCAAATGGTTCTTTGGCGGAGCGCTGATTGCAGGTGTCTTCTTTGCATTCAGAAGAAAGCAACGCCTAAAGTTTGAGAGATCAGAAAAGGAACAAAAAAACGGAGATAATTGAGCTATCTCATCATTATCCTGGCCTGTCTCATTCTCTCTGCATTTTTTTCAGGAATGGAAATTGCTTTCGTTTCTGCCAACCGTTTTAAGATTGAAGTTGACAGAAAAAAAGGACACCTATCAGGTGCCATCATCGGAGCATTTCTCGAACAACCTTCTCGTTTTATTAGCACTTTATTGGTTGGAAACAACATTGCTTTGGTTGTTTATGGCATTACCATGGCCAAAATTCTTGAGCCAGAAATTAGATACTTTACCGATTCAGAATCTATCATTTTGGTTGTGCAAACCATCCTATCAACATTGCTGATTTTGGTAACAGCAGAGTTCCTTCCCAAAGCATTTTTCAGAATAAATCCGAACAGAATGCTCGACATTTTTGCGGTTCCTGCAAAGGTGGTCTATTTCCTTCTTTACCCATTGGTTTGGGTTATAGACCGTTTTTCTAAACAGATTCTATCATCCATTTTCAAAGTAAAACTGAATGAGGAGAAAATGACATTCGGCCGTTCAGATTTGGATGATTACGTTAATGAGTTCACTGGGCATGACGAAGAAGAATCGGCTGACAGTGAGATTAAGATTTTCAGAAACGCATTGAATTTCAGCGACATCAAAGTACGTACGTGCATGCTTCCTCGCACAGAAATAATTGCGCTAGACATTAGCACAGATGTTGAAGATCTGAGACTGAAATTTATTGATACTGGGCTTTCTAAAATCCTGATTTATCGAGGTGATATTGACAACATCATCGGTTACGTTCACTCATTCGAGCTTTTTCAGAAACCTAGCGGCATCAACAGTATCATTCGACCAATAAGCCTTGTGCCTGAAAGCACTAAGGTGAAAGACCTTTTAAAGCAGTTTGGGCAGCAGCGTAGAAGTGTTGCGGTGGTACTCAATGAGTTTGGAGGAACAGCTGGAATGGTGACAGTTGAAGACATTATTGAAGAGATTTTCGGTGATATCGAAGATGAACACGATGTAGAAGACCTCATTGAGGAAAAACTGAGCGAATCTCAATTCCGCTTTTCTGGCAGATTGGAAATTGCATATATCAATCAAGAATTCAATCTCAATCTTCCCGAATCTGACAACTACGGGACGCTCGCTGGATTTATTATTGAGCATCATCAAAGCATTCCTGAACTAGAAGAAGTTATTCGTGTGGGTGATTTTGAGTTCACCGTTACGAAGGTAGATAGCACCAGAATTGAGGAAGTTCTACTCACGGTGCTGGATTAAACGAACAATTAAGTGATTGTTAATAGTGTATTAACACCTGATTGTATAAGTATGCCCAACTTTGCATCGTATAAGATTTCAAAATGAAGGACAACCCGACAATTCTAATTGTAGATGACGAGGAAGACATTCTCGAATTTCTAGAGTACAATTTGAAGAAGGAAGACTTCAACGTATACGTGGCTTCTTCGGGCCGAAAAGCCATTGCCATTGCACAGAAAGTCAGTCCCGACCTTATTATTTTGGATGTAATGATGCCCGAGCTTGACGGCATTGAAACCTGCAAAGAGCTACGCGACCTTCCGGGTCTGAAAAACACGCTGATTGCCTTTCTCACTGCACGAAACGAGGATTATTCGCAGATTGCAGGGTTTGACGCTGGCGCAGATGATTTCATCAACAAACCCATCAAACCACGGGTTCTCATCAGCCGGATAAAAGCGTTGCTTAGACGCAACAATCCGCTTAAGGAGAATCAGGTTTTTGAAACGGAATCTGGACTCAAGATAGACAGGAACAAATACTTAATTGAGCTTGGAGGAAAGGAAATTACACTGCCTAAAAAGGAATTTGAACTGCTAGCACTACTTGCATCAAAACCAGGTAATGTTTTTACTCGCGATAATATTTTGAGCTCGGTTTGGGGTTCTTCGGTGGTGGTAGGAGACCGTACCATCGATGTTCACATCCGCAAATTGAGGGAGAAGATTGGCGATTCGGCAATTAAAACCGTCAAAGGGGTCGGATACAAATTCGAGCAGTAACTTCGCGGCCGTGAAAGGCCCCATCCAACGTAATCTCATCTCATCCGCAGCCATCGTTATTTCGGTAACGCTAACGTTGCTTTTGTCCATTCTCGACCTGTTATGGTTCGGAAATTTCAATTTTTTACGGGCAGTGGTAATGCTTCTCATACTACTGGGCGTGAGTTATATTATGATTCGTTACGTGGTAAATCAGTTCATCTACGAGAAAATCAAACTCATATACAAGACCATCCACAACTTAAAAACACCAAAATCGCATTTAAAGGCAATGCTGAAAGAGGATGTGAATGCGCTTGATACCGTAAACACAGATGTGATTTCTTGGGCAGAAACGAAGCAGCAGGAAATTCAATCTTTGTTGGAGCAGGAAGAGTACCGAAGAGACTTTTTAGGCAATGTTTCGCACGAATTAAAAACCCCAATTTTTAACATTCAGGGCTATGTGCACACTTTGCTTGATGGTGGATTGGAGGATGAAGAAATAAACCGCAAATTTCTGATTCGTGCCGATAAAAGTGTGGAGCGATTGATTTCGGTGGTGGAAGATTTGGATGTGATTTCCAGATTAGAATCTGGAAGATTAGAACTTAATATTCAGCGGATCAATATTGTAGACCTTGCAAGAGAAGTGATGGAAATGGAGGAGATGAAAGCGGAAAAACGTGACATCAGCATCCGTTTCAACGAGAAATATGACAAGCCGATATACGTAATGGCCGATGGCGATCAGATAAAACAGGTTTATATTAACCTGCTTGACAACAGCATTAAATATGGATCAAAGGATGGTTCCATTCGGCTGCGCTTCTACGATATGGACCAGAATATTCTTTGCGAAGTTGCAGATGATGGGTCTGGTATTGACCCAAAGCACCTGCCGCGTTTGTTTGAGCGATTTTATCGGGTAGATAAGGCCAGAGACCGTCATGCAGGCGGCACCGGTCTTGGGCTTTCAATCGTAAAACACATTCTTGATGCACACAAACAGACCATCAATGTGCGTTCTTTAGTGGGAGAAAATTCCGGCACCACCTTTTCTTTCACACTCAAGAAAGCGAAGTAAGAAAGGATTCAACGGCTTGTTTGAACTCCGAACTTGCCCGTTGAGGGAATCCAGAAAACTTATTTCTCTGATTCCACGCTTTCTGCAACTGAAAATCATGCTGTTTCATCATCATGTGTGTTCCATCACGATGGTATTTGTGCGCCAGATATTCCTGTTCCGTTTGCCCAGGTGTTGGCACAAAAACGGCCTGTTTCCCTAATGCGGCCAAATCCATGATTGTAGAATAACCCGAACGAGAAACCACCAATCGCGCAGCTAAAATTTCCTTTTCCAGTTGTTCAGCATTTAAGTGAGATACGGTTCTAACCTTCCCTTCCACCCTATCCACATCCTTATCTGGCGTTCCTAAAACTGCCAAAACCGTTCCATCGAAATCCTTGAGTTGATTCAACGCCAATTTCTCAAATCGCGTGCGCTGTGGTTCGGGCCCAGAAATAATGACCAATACATCTATTTTCAACTCAACCTCCGCAACAGTGAATCGCGACAGCGCCCCAATGTAATGCGCGTTTCTTGGCAATGGAAACCTGTGTGCCAAGTCGCCAGAAAGTCCATTCTCCTCAAAATCGGGTACCCAAACCCGTGTAAATTTTCGCATATAATCTGCATGTAACCGATACAGCATCGTCTCCAAGAATGGCGCTTTTATCATTACTTGATGCGTCATATACACACATGGAATCTTATCAGAATAAAGTCCAAAACGATTATCAGAAATAACCCCATCGAGTTTAAGACTGGCAATCATTTCATTCAATTCCGAGTGTTCTTCTTTTATCCTTCTCAGAATGTGAGGCGTTGATTGAAACATTTTCCAAACCATGCCGCTTCCTTCGGGATAAGAAATATTGTAGCCCTCAAATTGCAGGCTTTCCACTTCAGGAAATTCGGACTGCAACACTAACAGCGGGCGGCCAGAAGCTGCGATTATTGGCTCATTTCCAGTATCTAAAAGATGACGGATTATTGGGATGCAGCGCGTTGCATGTCCCAATCCCCAATCGAGAGGTGCTATTAGAATCCGTTTGCCCATTAAATATGTCGCAAATTGATAAAATTCGACCGATAACAGCTGCTTGATTTTTATCAAGCACATGCCGAGGCTATATTTGTTGCCCCCAATTCAAATCATGCGAAAATTAATTCTTGCCCTAGTTGGCGTTGCCTTGTGCACCGTTGGCTACTCACACGTTTATACCACTCCAGAATCAGACAGCACGAAAAACGAAGTTTCTGCGCCTGTTTATGAGCGCGAAATGCAGTATAAAGGACTCAAGAAAACGTCCTATTATGTAATGATGGACGACAGCATTCGGTTGGCGGTAAATGTCTATCTACCTAAAGGTTTGAAGAAAGCAGAAAAAGTGCCGGCTATCCTTTTTCAAACACGCTATTGGAGATGCGTTGGATTGAAATGGCCGTTTTCTGGACTTGTAGATATTGTACCGCACACTGCCAATTTTCCAGTGCTAGAATTTCCGAAATACGGCTATGGATTGGTGACCGTGGATGTGCGCGGAAGCGGGGCATCTGAAGGAAACAAGACGCTCACGCTGTGCGACATTCGCGAGGTGCTGGACAGTAAAAATATGATTGATTGGATTGTTGAGCAGGAATGGTGCGATGGTAATGTTGGAGCCACAGGCGTTTCGTATATCGGAAACACAGCTTTGTATGCGCTTTACAATCAGCATCCAAACTTAAAAGCCATCGTTCCCACCTATTCGCTTTGGGATATTTACGATGATGTTTCGGCCCCAGGTGGCATCTATTTCCATCAGTTCATCAGCCAATATGGCGATTTCTGCGAAGCACTCGATCAGAACATCATTCCGCCAAGCAGAAATGCGCGTGGCGCCAAACTTTCCTATGGTGTGGAGCGCGTGAAAGGCTACAGCAAGAAGGACATGGTAGATATTGTGAGTCAGCACACCTGCAATCATTACCACAGAACAGAAGGCGGCACAGCCGAATTTATGGATGATAAGTTCACATTGAATGGAGATTTCCGTGTAAAAGATGTGATGTCGCCACATCAATTTGCTGATAAAATCAAAGGTTCAGGAGCAGCAATTTACTCTTGGAGCGGTTGGTGGGATGCAGCTTTTTCTCACGCAGCCGTTCGGCAGTTTATCAATTTGGATGATGGAAGAAATCGTCTTCGTTTAGGGCCTTGGAACCATGGTGGCGGAGCAAATGTTAGTCCGACCATGGCCACAGCTTCTGAACACGATGACGTGAAGGAGATTGTACGCTTCTTCGATTTTCACCTGAAAGGAATGGACAATGGGCTTGACAGATCACCACGGGTCTATTATTACACGATGGGCGAAAATGTTTGGAAGACATCTAATGTTTGGCCAATACCAGCTCAACACAAACAACTTTACCTCGGTGGAAGCGAAACGGCTTATTGGAGCAACCCAGCAGAAGTAGAAAGTTTTACCTCCTACACGGTTGACACAACTCATTCTATAGGAAAGGATTGCCGATGGAACTTTGATACAAACCACACGGGTGTTACCTATGCCAATTCTTCTGCCGAAGACAGCATTACAGTTGTTTTTACCTTAGCAGAATTGACCGAAGACCTAGAGATTACTGGACATCCGCAGGTTAATCTGCATATCAAAAGCTCTACTCAGGATGGTTCTGTCTTTGCCTATTTAGAAGATGTGGATGAGAACGGAAATGTGTGGAAAGTAACGGACGGACAGTTCCGATTCATTCACAAAAAGTTGCACGAAACGCCTCCTCATTACAAAGATGTGGTTCCGTATCACAGCTATTTGAAAGTGGATGCAGAATGGATGGACACAACCAAAGTGGAGTTGCTATCCTTCGAAATGCTTCCAACCTCGCACCTGTTCAAGAAAGGTCACAAAATTCAAATTCGCCTTGCGGGAGTTGACACATACAATTTCAAGAACCTCTATCCGAAGGGAGGTTCGTGGGAGATCCATCACGATACGGAACATCCGACCCACGTTGAACTTCCTGTTGTTGATAGGAGTTTGATGATGGGGCAGCGGTAAACTTGTCGTTTCAATTCCCTCGTTCGAGAACCTTGGGATAAATCGACCTGTTTCTCTGAAAAACAAAAAAGCCCTTCCGTTTCCGGAAGGGCTTTTAAAATAACCAGCAATTTAAGCTTACATCATGCCACCCATGCTGCCCATTCCTCCTGAAGGCATACCGTGACCGCCACCTTCTTCAGGCTCATCGGCCAACACACACTCGGTGGTCAGCAACATGCCAGCAATAGAAGCAGCGTTTTCAAGAGCAACTCTGCTCACTTTAGTTGGGTCAATAATTCCGAATTTGTACATGCTTCCGTACTCATCTGTACGTGCATTATATCCGAAATCATCTTTTCCTTCTTTCACTTTCTGAACCACGATGCTTCCTTCCAAACCTGAGTTTGCAACGATTTGACGCAATGGCTCTTCGATAGAACGAAGAACGATGTCTATACCTGTTTTCTCATCCGCATTCAATGGCTTAATCTTGCCAATGGCAGCAATGGTTCTCAGGTAAGCAACGCCACCACCCGGAACAATTCCTTCTTCAACAGCAGCGCGAGTTGCATGAAGCGCATCATCCACACGGTCTTTCTTCTCTTTCATTTCAACCTCAGATGCAGCACCTACATAAAGGACAGCTACACCTCCAGCCAATTTGGCCAAACGCTCTTGAAGTTTTTCTTTGTCGTAATCAGAAGTTGTTGACTCAATTTGAGCTTTAATCTGACCAACACGAGCTTTGATTCCAGCAGCTTCTCCACCACCGTTTACAATTGTTGTGTTGTCTTTGTCGATGGTGATTTTCTCAGCCGTTCCAAGGTCAGCTAAAGTTGCATCTTCCAACTTCAAACCTTTTTCTTCGCTAATCACAGTTCCGCCAGTAAGAATGGCAAGGTCTTCCAACATTGCTTTTCTTCTATCTCCGAAACCTGGAGCCTTTACAGCAGCAACTTTCAGTGATCCTCTGATTTTGTTTACTACCAACGTAGCTAATGCCTCTCCTTCTACTTCTTCGCAGATAATCAACAATGGTTTTCCGCTCTGTGCAGCTTTCTCCAACACAGGAAGCATATCCTTCATGTTGCTAATCTTCTTATCGTGGATAAGGATGTAAGGGTTCTCAAGAACGGCTTCCATTTTCTCTGCATCAGTTACGAAATATGGAGATTGATAACCTCTGTCAAATTGCATTCCTTCCACAACTTCAACAGTTGTTTCGGTTCCTTTTGCCTCTTCAACGGTAATCACACCTTCCTTTCCAACTTTCGCCATAGCCTCAGCAATCAGCTTTCCGATAGTTGCATCGCTGTTCGAAGAAATTGAAGCTACTTGCTCAATCATCGCGTTGTCATCTCCAACCGATTTTGACATTTTATGAAGTTCAGCAACAACAGCCTCAACTGCTTTGTCGATACCTCTTTTCAAATCCATTGGATTTGCTCCAGCTGCAACGTTCTTCAAACCTGTTGTTACGATTGCCTGAGCAAGAACTGTAGCGGTTGTTGTTCCGTCACCTGCCACGTCATTGGTTCTAGAAGCAACTTCCTTCACCATTTGCGCACCCATGTTCTCAACCGGGTCTTTCAACTCGATTTCTTTTGCCACAGTAACACCATCTTTGGTAATCTGTGGAGCACCGAATTTCTTGTCAATAATTACGTTCCGTCCTTTTGGTCCCAACGTAACTTTTACTGCATTTGCCAGCGCGTCAACGCCTTTTTTCAATCTGTCTCTTGCGTCCAGATCAAACAATATTTGCTTTGCCATTTTGTTTTAATTTTTTTCGTTTAGTGATTAAACAATTGCGAATATGTCAGACTCACGCATGATGAGCACGTCTGTTCCGTCAACATTGATTTCCGTACCAGAATACTTGCCGTAAAGCACAGTATCGCCAACCTTAACGGTCATTGGTTCGTCTTTTTTACCATCTCCTACAGCAACCACTTTCCCCTTCTGTGGCTTTTCTTTTGCCGTGTCCGGAATGTAAATTCCTGAAGCTGTTTTTTCTTCGGCCTTAGCAGCTTCAACTACTACTCTATCTGCCAATGGTTTAATTTTTATAGCTCCCATGTTTGATTTTAAATTTTATGATTGATGATTTTAAATTTGAACCACTTTCGCTTCTTCTCACATTTTGTGCCATGGCTCAAATGCAGACAATAGGGCTGAAATGATGGCGTGAGGGCAAAAAAAATGTCAGGATGAAGTGACATCCTGACATTTTAAAGCCTTTTGATTTTATGACTATTCCGCTGCTGGAGCTTCGTCTAAGCCCTGTGCAGGCAAAGCCGCATTATCAATCTGCTCCTGAATAGCAGATTCTTCCTGCACTACTTCTCCTCTATCGATGAAGAAATTAGAGCCAAGAGTAAGAACGATAAGTGAGATGGTGAGATACCACGTTGCTTTTTCCAAGAAATCGCCAGTTCGTTTAACACCGATAATCTGGTTTGATGAAGAAAAATCGGAAGCTAAACCTCCGCCTTTGCTGTTCTGAACCATTACAACTCCTACAAGAAGAACGCAAACGGCAATAATTAATATGATAATGAGTGTGTACATTTTATTCTGAATTCTGTTTTTCGTCTATTTCCTTTAAACGGGCGGCAAAGTAAGTGCTTTTCTCTGGATATTTCAAGCGAAGTGCTTGGTATGATTGTTTGGCCAATTCAAACTTCTCTTGTAGGAAATAAATGTTGGCTAATGTTTCGGAAACAACGGTGAAATCCGCTTCCAGGCTTTTGGCTCCGGCTTTCTGCGGATTGAAGAATTCCGCACGCTTTTTCGGTCTAGCAGATTGCTGCGACAGAAAATGGTCTATGAGTTCAATATTACTATGTGATGGTGGCCGCTTTTTCCTTTTCGGCTCCTCAATATCTGGTGTGTTTGAATCTGATTTCCCCGATTTCGTGTACTCCAACCATTGGCTAAAGCTGAGTTCTTCAGGTTCAGCCGCTTCTTCCTTTTCTTCTACTTGTTTGGATGGAAGTTCTGGCAAATCGGCTTTTTCCAATTGATAGACAATCGGTTCAGGAATCAAATCATAAAGCGAATGGCGTTCTATTTCTACAATTTTTGGTTGTGTTTCGGAAACCGCTTTTAATGTTGATTCTTTCCGTTCAATAATTGGTTCTTCCGTTTGCTTAACGGTCTCTTCATCAACCAATTCCACAACTTTCGGTTGCGCTTTCTTTTTATCGTGGAGATAATCGTGAAATAGCTTTCTGTCTGGAGCCATGACAGCGGCCAATTGCAACTGGTTCAATTGGTCAATATGGTTTTCCGCTTTGAGGTTTTTGGCAAGCATTATTTGTGCCGCTTGGAAATACGGATAACGCTGAATGACCTCGCGAAGCTGCGGAATACTTACCGCATCCATCGTTGACGGATTCTCCAGCCAGTTATAGAATTGATTTTGGGTCATTTCTATATGTAATGACAAGTTATAGCCACAGAAACACAGATTTTCACAGGAGAATCACAGAATATTTTTTCTGTGTATTCCGTGTTTCTGTGGCTATAAAAATTTCTATTCATCAGTCTGAATCGATTTCACTACCAATTGACAACCGCCTCGTTGAAAATATCGAGAACAAGCAGCTCGTTAATTTCTTCAATCAATCCTTGTTCTACATCGGTCAAATTCTGCGTTGCATCAAAATCCGCGAAGCGTGAAAACGATTTCTCGAAACTCTTCGTTTCGTCTTTTACATTCGCGTAAGTCACATTAACATCAATTGTTAGTCTATTTCTTGCTGCCGTTTCATTTCCCTGAATTGCCACTGGAATTGTACGGTATCCAGAAATGTATCCCTCAAAATGTATATCTCCATTTTTGGTAATAAGGTCTAAGTTAGTTCTACTGACAAACAAATCGCGAAGCGATTCTGTAAACGCCTGTGGCATATTTGCTGGAGCTAATGGCGCGTAGGATGGAAAGAAATCGATGCTCACGGACTTCACTTCTGGGGAGATGCTGGCTCCTGTGAAAGAGTAAGTTCCGCAACTGCTTAGAGATGTCAGATACCAGATGGCAGACATCAGAAGGAAGGAGCGTAACATCCAATTCCGAAGGTGAAAATCTGAAATCTGAAATCTGAAATATGACATCTAGTCTAAATTGTACTCCTTAATCTTTCTGTAAAGCGTTCGTTCGGAAATGCCAAGTTCTTGCGAAGCGGCCTTTCTTTTCCCACGATTTTTCTCCAACGCCTTTTTGATTAACTCTATTTCACGGTCGGCAAGAGAAAGTGATTCTTCCACCTCTTCGTGTTCTTCGTAGCGCTGTTCTCCCGCACGATGCACATGCACTTCATGCACACTTGAGCCAAAATCGGAAGCAGCAGCAGGGGCAACATCCTGATGCAATCTCCTAAGGGTTGATGCGTGATCTTCTCTCAAATCATCATCATTCTGACCAGAAACCACATCAAGAACTAACTTTTTGAGATCGTTGATGTCGCGTTTCATGTCAAATAGCACTTTGTACATCAATTCTCGCTCAGAAAAATCTGTGCGTTCGTCTCCATTTCCCGAAGGGCTTGAAGCAGTCCTTACAGCAGGAAGATTGGTTTTTCCGTGGTCAGGAAGATAATTGCGCAGAACCTCCACATCAATGTCACGCTCCTTTTCAATAATGGAAATCTGTTCGGTAATGTTCCGCAACTGACGGATGTTTCCTGGCCAACGGTAATTCATCAGCATGATGCGTGCCTCCTCCGTCAAACGGACATTTGGCATTCGGTATTTCTCAGCAAAATCGCCCGCAAATTTTCTGAATAGCAACGGAATATCATCCTGTCTATCGCGTAAGGAAGGAATATTGATGGGTACTGTATTCAATCGATAATAAAGGTCTTCTCGGAATTTCCCTTTGTTGATGGCCTCTGGAATGTTGACGTTGGTTGCCGCAACAATTCTCACATTGGTTTTCAATGGTTTGGAAGAACCTACCTTGATGAATTCGCCCGTTTCCAACACACGCAGCAAACGAACTTGTGTTGACATTGGCAGTTCTGCAACCTCATCCAAAAAGATGGTGCCACCGTCTGCCACTTCAAAATATCCTTTTCGTGCTTCGTGCGCTCCTGTAAACGAGCCTTTTTCGTGGCCGAAAAGTTCTGAATCAATTGTTCCTTCGGGAATGGCACCACAGTTCACCGCAATGTAAGAACCGTGCTTGCGCGAACCCATCTGGTGGATGATCTGCGGCAACACTTCCTTACCCGTTCCGCTTTCTCCCGTCACCAACACCGAAATATCGGTTGGTGCCACTTGCATGGCCGTGTTGATGGCGTGATTGAGCAATGGCGAATGCCCAATGATGCCGAAACGCTGTTTTATCTGGTCAACTGTCATATTATCTGTTCACTAAACCTCCGAGGTTTTAGATTCTACCTTCCGCTTTCATCTGTTCGTATTCTTCAACTGTCAGTTCAACAACTTTCCCGTCAACCATGGTAACGAGGTTTTGTCCTAAACGTCTCTTTTCAATCAACAAGCGACTTGCAGCAAGTTCTAAACCTTCTACAATTCGCTTTTTGCTATCACTCATTTTTGTAGTGTCATTTTTCATCTCAAAAAGATTTCAATTTATTCCACTTTTCAGCATTCAATACATTCAAAGAAGTTCCTTTTGTTGCTTCCGCGATAACTTCCAAATCAGTGTTCGTATGATCAACAATCATTACTGCATCGCAAATTTCCAAATAGATATTCATCAGGTTGTCAATTCCCCTCACGTAACCGTCTTCTAATCACATTTTCAGGAATATTATGCCCACCTTCTTGCACGCGTTTGGCAACACGCTCAATGGCCAATTCCTGACTGGGAAGCCAAAAGAAAAGCAGCGTAACGTGGTAGCCCATTTCCTGCGCTTTAAGCACTTTACTTTTATAACTCTTTGTGGCAAGCGTGGTTTCAAAGGCAAAATCCACTTTTGAATTCATCAACTCATCTATTCGATTCAGCATAATTCTACCTGCTTCAAAAGCCACTTTTTCGGGTTTGAAAGGCGAAATTCCTTTGGCAATTCCATAGGCATTTACAAACTCATCGCAACCCAAAATTTCTGGCAAAAGCGTCATGGATGCGGTGGTTTTTCCCGCACCGTTGCAACCTGCTATTATGTAAAGATTCGGATTCAATTGAGAGTCATTAAACCTAGTAGGTTTTGGTTGGTTTGATGGTTGCTGTTCCCAAAAGTGTGGCCGATGTGCAATCGTTCACGAAAACATTCACATAGTCTCCTTTTTTGTAATTCTCCTTCGGGAATACGACCACCTTGTTTTGCGGATTTCTTCCCTGCAACATGTCTTCCGATTTTTTGGAGGTTCCTTCAACCAACACCTGAAAGGTTTTTCCAAGGTCTTTCTTGTTGCTTTCGTGCGAGCTTTTTGCTTGAACTACTATGACCTCGGCCAAGCGTCTTTGCTTTATTTCTTCTGGAATGTCGTCCTCCATTTTCTTGGCGGCTGCGGTACCTGGTCGCTCCGAATATTTGAACATGTAGGCGAAATCGTAGCCGACCTGCTCCATCAAACTCAATGTGTCTTGATGGTCTTGCTCTGTTTCGGTGCAGAAACCTGTTATGATGTCTGTAGAAAGTCCGCAATCTGGAACAATCTCTTTGATTTTGGCCATGCGTTCGAAATACCATTCGCGACTGTAGCCACGGTTCATTAATTCTAACAAGCGTGTGCTGCCTGATTGAACTGGTAAATGAATGTAGCTACAAATGTTCTCGTGCTCGGCCATGGCATACAGCACATCATCAAGCATGTCTTTTGGATGAGATGTGGAAAATCGAACGCGCAATTCAGGACTGATCTTCGCTACCTTAATCAGCAACTCAGCAAAACTCAACGTTCCTGACAAATCGCCACGGGCGATGATGTCTTTTTTGAGGCCACCTCCGCCCCAGAGGTAACTATCTACGTTCTGACCAAGAAGCGTTACTTCTTTATAGCCGTCTGCAAGCAATTGCGTGCATTCGGCAACAATTGATTCTGGATCTCGGCTACGTTCTCTTCCTCTTGTGAATGGGACCACGCAGAAGCTGCACATGTTGTCGCAACCACGGGTGATGGAAACGAACGCACTTACACCATTTCCGCCTAATCGAACTGGGCTGATGTCTGCGTATGTTTCTTCTCTGGAAAGTAATACGTTGACGGCTTTCTGACCTGATTCTGCTACGCGAACCAAGTTTGGCAAATCGCGATAGCTGTCTGGTCCGACTACGATATCAACCAGTTTTTCTTCTTCGAGCAATTTGGTTTTGAGACGTTCTGCCATGCAGCCCATCACGCCAATGATTATATCTGGGTTGTTCTTTTTCGCTTTGCGAAAGATGTTTAATCGGCCTCGAACACGCACTTCTGCATTGTCGCGAATGGCGCAGGTATTGACGAAAATGACATCGGCCTCTTCCATCACTTTGGTGGTTTCAAAACCTTCGTTGATAAGGACGGAAGCCACAATCTCGCTGTCCGAAAAATTCATGGCGCAGCCATAAGATTCTATGTAGAGTTTCTTGCCGGTGCCTCCTTTGGCTACCATTTCAAGCGCCTCGCCTTGTCTGGTTTCGTCTATGTCTTTTACTAAAATATCTTCGTTCCGCATCTCAAAAAATTGGAGCGCAAAGGTATTTAAATAAATACGAATCTGTCAGTTTGGCAGATGTTTTCAGATATCTGCGTGAGGGATGGAAGCGGCATCCTTTTTCCTTCTTCGTTGAGCGAAGCCGAAACGAGGAAGGAAAAAGATATAGCGGACGACCCGACCCCGATTTTTTTCGGGGGCACGCCCAAACCCAAACAAATCAAAACTGGAATCGAACTTGAAATTTAATGTCTGTTCTGCTTTTGCCGTTAATTGCTTCGAGGCCAGAGCCGATTTGATTGCGGTTGCTGTAGAACAGATTGGCCACCCGAAACCAGACATCTATGTTCTTGTGAATGCTGTACCTAAGCACGAGGTAGGCTTTCATGCCTCGATAATAGTAAGCAGGGAATGAGTAGGCATAGAGTACATCGCTCTCATACGCGTAAATTCTGGCATTGTAGGTTTCGGTGTCGAAATAGGCGAGACGCGCTGTGAAGGACAGCGGAAAACTGAGCGGTTTGAAATTGAAATCCTGATAAATGATGAAGCCTTGCTCTACCTCCTGATTGCCACGTCTGTAGCGCGAATATTCGACTCGACTTTTGAGGTTGACGGTTTTATTGAATGTGTAAGAGAGGCCGAGGCGATAATACGTGCGTTTTTCACTTTCGAGACCTCGGATGGGGGCTTCCCTGAAGGCGGCAGATTCTGTTATCTCCCTGTCTTTTTGCCGGAATCGAAAATATATTTCGAGCGTTTTTGATGGTCGATAAATGAGTTGCCCGATGGTTTCGTAGCCAAAAGATGGGCCGTTGACTTGATTGCGCAACCATGGAAACCTGAAAATATCGAAGAACCCGTTGAGAAACCAATGTTTGAAGGGATTGATGTTGAAGCCAAGATAGTAGCCGGTTTCGTTGTTCATGCGCGAATTTTCGGTAACGGCATTGGCATAAAGCGCTTGGTATTTGGGTTGTAAATGGCGCACCATGGCGGTGATGGTAACGCGCGGATCGATGGTCATAAACACGCCATTTGTGGTGGCAAAACCTAGGTTTTGGCTGAGGGCAAACTCGCCAAAAAAGTGAAAATTCTTCCAGATATAACTATAATCTAAGCCGTAATTGCTATTCTGCTTTCCTACAAATTCGTGTATGTTGTAAAGAGCATCGGTACGCTGGAGGCTTTTTGAAAATTGATAGCCCACAGCGGTAATTCCGATGGAAAGCCGTCTGCTTTTGTAGCTTACGTTTCCGCCATAAATGGCTTCAGAAATAGATTGGCGGTCTTGCAACTCACCGGGTGTGCGGTGAAAACCGCTGCTGAAAATGGAGCTGATGGTTTCCTCCTGCTCGGTAAGTGTGTCTGTGGTTGTGGAAACATTTGCATCCATCAATTTGTAAGAACCAAAGGCCGTAACTTCAAATTTGCCAAATTGGAGGGTCGTTCCTCCACCGCGCAAAAAACGGTTTTCATCCACAGAAACATACGGTCGCAAGCCTTGCGCATTCCGTTTAATGCTAACGCCATCAGAGGATTTCCCGAAGGCCAATCCGCTCCAAAAAACCAAACCCTGACCAAACTGCGCTTGAAAATCGCCTAGCACAGCGGCTTTTAAAACCCCCATATTGGCTACAAACAGGTGTCCGGAATAAAAATCGAAGCCTTGTTTCATGGTGCCTTTAAAGAACTGCTCGCCAGCATCTTTTTCCATGGTCAATCCCCAACTAACCTTGTTGGAATACTTAAAACGGTAGCGTGCGTAGTATTTCTGTGGATCGCCCAAGTAGCGTTTGTTCGGACTGGCAGCCAAAACGCTGTCTTCAATATCGGAATAACCTTCTTGTGCATTGAGCACCTGTTGATAGCGTAGTACCAATTCATGCGTGCCCTCCTTCATCATTTCTTTGAACGAAAAAGAAGTGGCATCCGGATTATCGGAGACTTTGATAAACGGTTCGATCTGACGGATTAGCGGAATGGTGAAACCATTTATTCCCTGCAACTCATAGACGTTGAGGAGTTTGCCGTTGACACTAATGTGAGACATTAGGTTTGCAATGGCAATGTCATCCAACATTGGCAACTGCGCCAGTTCATTCGCGGTTGTATTATTGATGTTTATCGGATGCTCCGAGAAATAGAGTAGCTCATCCAAGAGGGTGTTAAAATCCTGACCTTCATCGCCTTCACCTAGCTGTTCTGCAATGGTCTCAATCCTTCTTTGAATCAAGTTTTCCTGATTGGCCTCTTTTTGAGCATAGGCAAAAATGCTCCCGAAGAGGAGCATAAACGTAAAGCTATATCTAAGAAAGGTTTTCACTTTTTAGCAAAGACATTGAACCGATAGGACAACGAAGCTTTGGGCGAGAATCCAAGAACGGGATGAATGGAACCAGCAATATCGAAATGAAGAAACTTCAAGCGCAGACCAAGGCCAAAATCGGCACGGAAAGGAGCGGTTCCAACCCCAACACGGATGGCGAAAATATCCGCAGGGAAATACTCAATTCCCATTTTAAAAACGGCTGGAAGCTCAAGGTCTTTTTCGGCTTCAATCGCCACTTTCACCTTTTTAGAGAAATCATACAGCGCGCCCAAACGGAAATTCATTGGAACCCGTTCGTCATAGCCATCTGCAAGCTTGGTTCTAGTTAGGTTGAAGGCATGAAATCCGACCCGAAATTTTGGTGTTACCTGAGAAAGCAGCCCAATTTCGGCAATAAAACTGTGTCGGCTACCATAATTTTCGGCAATGGCTGTATTCAAATAACTCAGCTGCAAGCCAACCGAAAGGAAATTGAAAAGCTTTTTTCCATACGCTAATCCGTAGCGGCTTTGGTTGTAAAGTTTGTTTCCAAAACGAGAATAACTGATACCAAAAACGCCCACTTTTGGTGTTGGAAGAACTGCTGTTGCTGCCTGTAGATTGATATCTGAAAGTAGAAACCGATTCTCGTAATAGGCCGCCACTCCCGCCTGTTCCAATCCGACCAAAGCTGCCTGATTGTGATGAACGGCCCAAATATCGGTTAGAGCTACACTTGCATTTGCCATTCCGGCAGAGCGTGCTCCAACGGGAAAATCACTTGTTTGGCCGTTTACCGAGGCGCAGAAAACAAGAGTAAAAGCAGCGAATAGAAGTCGATTCATGCAACAAGTTGACACTGCCGAATTTACGACTAATGGTTTATCTGAAAGGTTAAAATTGGGTTAAGCAGAATATCCTTCCACTTCATCTTTGCTATCCATCACCTTCGCTTTCATACTTTCCTTGTATTCAATCATTCGTTGAAGAACAACTTTATCAGATGAACCAATAATCTGTGTTGCCAAAATCCCAGCATTCTTAGCGGCATTTAGCGCAACAGTTGCAACAGGAACACCATTCGGCATTTGAAGTATTGATAGGATGCTGTCCCAACCATCAATGGAATTGGAACTTTTTACTGGAACTCCGATAACGGGAAGTGGTGTGAGGGAAGCCACCATTCCAGGAAGATGTGCTGCACCACCAGCGCCAGCAATAATGACTTTTAGTCCGCGGTCGGCAGCACCTTTAGCATATTCGAACATGAGTTCTGGAGTTCGGTGAGCA
>JBDNJH010000008.1:0-16417 GCA_041687875.1 Flavobacteriales bacterium
TACGATTTCGTAGTAGGTCAGCAAACGAATCTGTTCAAGTGCCTGATTGTAGCGTTCAAGAATTTGCGGTATTAATCCATCAATAGCAGCTTTTTCATCTGCCTTGGCTTTAGAACCGTGCCATTTATCGGCTTCAATATTTTTGACAACTGTTGCAGTTGGTGCGACAAATTTTCCTTCCGAAAGTTTCTTGAAGAAGTTGGCAATTCCAGTTGATCCACCGGCAAGATGGCCAACTTCCAATCCACTATTTCGTAATTGCTGATTGAATTCCTTGCCGCTCACTTTAAGTTTCTCGGCCGTCTCTTTCAACTCAATCCGAAGTTTTTGGCGAAGTTGGCTGAATTCCTTGAGGTCGATATTTTTCAGTTTCTCAAGATGAAAGCGACTTTCTTCATTGAATAAAGTGAGCGCGAACTTCTTCAACAGTTCATCTATCGACCAGCTTTTCTCATCATCAATCTGAGATTGAACCACGTCAATCAATGCATTGGTGAGAACCGTATCAGATCCCATTTTCTGCAAGAGTTCGGTAACGATGGCGTTTGTGATGCGCTCCGTGTCCAATTCTACTTCAAAATTGATGGAAAGACCAAGGTCTTGCGCAAACGTGCGAATAACGTTGTGCGTAAAATGGTCGATGGTGCTAATGCTGATATCAGAATAATGATGCAGCATGTGTTTGAGCGTGAGTTGCGCTCTAGACTTTAAAATGGCATCGGAAACCGCCAGTTCTTTCCGCAGTAAGTCCGCCATCGGATGTTCGGTTTCTTGTTCTAATTCTGAAGAAAGTTCAGCGAGAACTTCAATCACTCGCGATTTCATTTCCTCGGCAGCCTTATTTGTAAAGGTGATGGCGAGGATTCCACGGTAGCGGTCGGGCGTATCTGACGATAACGCCAACCGCAAATATTCCTTTACAAGTGTGAAGGTTTTTCCTGAACCTGCGGACGAACGATAGATTTTAAATGGCATGTGCGGAAGGTAGGAAAGTTGTTTGTTTTTGAAGCCTTCGGATGGACAACTCAGCTTGCTATCTTTGCGGCTCAATTACAACAACTATGTCAGACGATAAGAAGATCATATTTTCAATGGTCGGATTGAGCAAAACGTTTCAATCCAATAACAAAAAGGTTCTAAACAACATTTATCTCTCGTTTTTCTATGGTGCCAAAATTGGTATCATCGGTCTCAACGGCTCGGGTAAATCAACGCTCCTCAAGATTATTGCAGGCGTTGAAAAGAGCTTCCAAGGCGATGTGGTTTTCTCGCCAGGTTACACCGTTGGATATTTAGAGCAAGAACCACAGCTTGATCCGAACAAAACGGTGAAGGAAATTGTGATGGAAGGAGTTGCAGAAGTTGCATCTGTGATGAAGGAATACGATGAGGTGAATTTGAAGTTTGCCGAGCCGATGAGCGATGATGCGATGAATAAACTTATTGAGCGTCAGGGCGTGCTTTCTGAGAAAATTGAACAGCTTGGAGGTTGGGAACTCGACTACAAACTAGAGCGTGCGATGGACGCACTTCGTTGTCCGCCAGATGATCAGTTGGTAAGCACACTTTCAGGAGGTGAGAAGCGTAGAACCGCACTTTGCCGTCTGTTACTTCAAGAACCAGATATTCTTCTTTTGGATGAGCCTACCAACCACTTGGATGCTGAGAGTATTGATTGGTTGGAGCAACATTTGCAGCAGTACAAAGGAACCGTCATCGGTATTACGCACGATAGATATTTCTTGGATAATGTTGCTGGATGGATTCTTGAATTGGACCGCGGAGAAGGTATTCCGTGGGAAGGAAATTACAGTAGCTGGCTAGATCAAAAAAGTAGGAAGTTGAAGGCGGAAGAGAAAACGGAGAGCAAGCGCAGAAAGACCTTGGAGCGTGAGTTGGAATGGGTGAGAATGAGTCCGAAAGCACGACAAGCCAAGAGCAAAGCGCGTTTGAGTGCCTACGACAAGTTATGGAATGAGGATGTGAAACAGAAAGAAGAGAAGCTGGAGATTTTCATTCCGAATGGACCACGTTTGGGAACGAATGTTATTGAGGCGGTTGATGTGTCTAAAGGCTACGGAGACCGATTGCTTTATGAACACCTGAATTTCAAGTTGCCGCCTAACGGAATCGTTGGAATCATTGGCCCAAACGGTGCTGGAAAAACCACGCTTTTCCGAATGATTATGGGATTGGAGACGCCAGACAAAGGCGAATTTAAAGTAGGCGATACAGTGAAAGTGGCGTATGTCGATCAGCAACATCAAGACATCGACCCGAACAAAACCGTTTGGGAAACCATTTCGGATGGATTAGAAGAAATGGAATTAGGCGGAAGAAGATTGAATTCCCGTGCCTACGTTTCACGTTTCAATTTCGGTGGTGGCGACCAAGGCAAGAAAGTAGATATGCTTTCTGGTGGAGAACGAAATCGCCTGCATTTGGCAATGACTTTGAAGCAAGAAGCGAACGTGTTGCTGCTGGATGAGCCAACCAACGATATTGATGTGAACACACTTCGAGCGTTGGAAGAAGGTCTCGAAAGCTTTGCAGGATGCGCGGTAATTATCAGTCACGACCGTTGGTTCTTAGATCGCGTTTGCACGCACATTCTCGCTTTCGAAGGCGATTCAACCGTTTATTACTTCGAAGGTGGATATTCCGATTACGAAGAAAACAAGAAGAAACGTTTGGGCGATAATGCCCCGAAGAGACTTAGATATAGGAAGTTAGTAGGTTAATCGTTATTGGGTTATTAGATTTAAACCCTATGGGAAGAGAATATCATATCAGCTCGCTTAGAATTCAAAACTTCAAATGTTTTGAAGATTTCACGATGGATAATATTGGGCAGTTCAATCTGATTGTTGGAGCGAATAATACGGGTAAAACCAGTTTGCTGGAGGCACTTCTGATGAACCAAGGAAATGGCGATGAGTTTCTTTATGATTCTTTGGTTGCTAGGATTGGTAATGGAAAGGAACAACTTTGGAAACAGTTCGATTTCATCACTCGCCAGAAGAATGATAAACACCTTGAAGAGAAAATTCAATTTGAGGCTATAGTAGCTGATGATGATAAGCAGGTCTATACGCTTGACTCTCTTGATATTAATCAGATAAGGCAGAAAAAGGATTTATACGAATGGTTGCTCAAACTATACGGAGAAAGTGTTGCGACATCCTCTTCCAAACAACGATGGATTGCCCGTACGCATTTTGATGGACGAATGGAGGAGAAATTCCAAAACTCCTTTGGCCTTACTCGATTTGATGAGATGGAACCGTCTGAAAAGCGAAGTTTGCGTTCACCATTTATTAGGTCTTCGCAACTGTACGGAGCTGAACTCACAGAACTTTTCTCGCTTATTCAAAAGTCAAAAGAAGCAGAAAAAAAATTCATAGAATCACTTAGTGTGATTGTTCCATCTATCGATCAGATTCGCATCGATCTCGATGAAGGCGTGATGATCTGGCTGAACGAATCGGATGGAAAGCCACAGAATGCGCCAATTCCACTATATATGTTCGGTGAGGGCACTGTTCGTTTGTTCCGAATTCTTGCGAAACTTTTTGTGAGTGATTTGCTTGACGGTTCACAGATTCTGATTATTGATGAAGTGGATTTTGGCATTCATGATGGCGCACTTCCAAAATTTTGGGAACAGCTTATTCTGGTGGCAAAGCAGGCCGATGTTCAATTGTTTATGACCACGCATAGTTTTCGAAGTGTTGAAGCTTTTTGGAATACATTCAATAGTCTTAAGATTATTGAATACGGAATTGACTCCAGCAGTGCACGCCATTTTATCCTTCAACGAGATAAAGACGGTATTCCGCGTTCGTATAGTTTGCCACACAGCCATTTGGGACATGCTATTGAAAATGACAACAATTTCATGGGATATTCATGAACGGTTTCCGAATAATTGTTGAAGGAAAAGAAGATGGAAATTTCCTCCGTCAAGTATTGGAAAGCTTCAGCATTCCTGTAAATCAAGTTGACCCGTTTCTTGAGGTCGGTGGAAAAACAATGGAGAAATTTCAGGAACTATCCGAAATTCTGAGAGGAAACGTAGACATAGGAGTAAAGCTGCTTGCAGTTATTGATGCTGATGATGATTGGAAGAAACGCAAGCAACCACTTCTTGAATTCATGAAGGAATTCGATATTGAAGAAGAACAGGTTTTCGTGTTTCCAGATGATACCAAAAATGGTTGTCTCGAAGATTTGCTTTTAGAATTAATTCCTGATGAAAAGCTGGAGATTATCGAATGTTTAAACGCGGCTTCAAAGTGTGTTAATAATTTGGGCGTGGTTGGGATGGACAAAAAGGATATCATCCATCAATATGTAAGTTCAAATCTGACTAAAAAACAAAGGAAACAGAGAGGGCAACATGCAAATGAGGAAACTCGCAACTACTCAGATTCTACTGTTTGGAATCTTGAATCAGAAGCTCTGCAACCGTTAACAAACTTCTTGAAAAAGCATCTTGCTTAGTTCAATTATTGTCAATGAAATTAAACACCCCAAAAGGAACACGCGATTTTTCTCCTGCCGAAATGGTAAGGCGGAACTACATTTTTGATACGATAAAAGGCGTTTTCAAAAAGTATGGTTACCAGCCTATTGAAACACCCGCCATGGAGAATTCGGAAACCTTGATGGGAAAGTATGGTGATGAAGGTGATCGGTTGATTTTCAAGATTTTGAATTCGGGAGATTTTCTAGGCAAAATGCCAGCTGAGTTATTAGATGGCGGCCAATCGCAAATCGTCAATCGTCAATCGTCAATCGCAAATCATTTATCTGAAAAGGCCCTCCGCTACGACCTCACCGTTCCGTTTGCGCGCTACGTAGTTCAGCACAGAAACGAAATAACCTTTCCGTTTAAGCGATATCAAGTTCAGCCTGTTTGGCGAGCAGATAGGCCACAAAAAGGGCGTTACCGCGAGTTCTACCAGTGTGATATTGATGTAATTGGAAGTAATTCTCTTCTGAATGAAGTAGAAATGGTTCAGGTAACAGATGAGGTTTTCTCAAAGCTGAATATTCCAGTTACGGTTAAGATTAACAACAGAAAACTGTTGGCCGCCATTGCCGAAGTAATTGGAGCGCCAGATGCTTTTGTAGATATTACTGTAGCACTCGATAAGCTAGATAAGATAGGGGAGGAGAAGGTTGTGGCGGAATTGAAGGAGCGCGGTATTTCAGATGCTTCCATTGAGAAATTGCTTCCATTGATGCGTTTCTCAGGAAACACGACTGAAAAGCTGGAATTCCTCAAAACCTATCTCGGAGAAAACGAAACAGGACAAAAAGGAATTGCAGAAGTTTCTGAGGTTTTGGAAACCGCTCAAAGGCTCATTTCGAACAAAACTGTTCTCGAATTGGATCTTACCCTTGCGCGAGGGTTGAACTATTATACTGGCGCCATTTTCGAAGTACGTTCAAATATTGAAGGAACACTTTCGAGCAGCATTTCAGGAGGCGGACGTTATGACGATTTAACTGGAATTTTCGGAATGCCCGATGTTTCTGGCGTTGGAATCTCTTTTGGTGCTGACCGAATTTATGATGTGTTGGATGGAGCTAATTTGTTGCCCGAACTCACTTCAGATAGCACGCAGGTGTTCTTCGTCAACTTTGGAGATAAGGAAGCAAGTCATTGCCTTGGTTTGGTCAAGCAACTTCGCGAAGCAGGTATAAACACAGAGCTTTATCCTGATAGTGCCAAGATGAAAAAGCAGATGACCTACGCTCACAACAACGCTATTCAGTTTGTGGTTATGGTTGGCACAGACGAGATGGAAAGTGGCAAGATTGGGGTGAAGAATATGACCACTGGAGAACAATCATCCGTTACTATCACCGAACTAATTGCGCTAATCAACGGTTAAGACCAAAACAAGAAACTGTGAGTTCAATCATCGAGAATAAGGCGGAATCTGTAAAGCCGTACAGCAAGGAAGGTTCAAAAACCCAACAGATTGCGACCATGTTCGATAATATCGCGCATCGGTATGATTTTCTCAATCGTTCGCTTTCGATGGGAATCGACATTATTTGGAGAAAGAAAGCAATCGCTCAACTGAAAGAACTGAAGCCAAAAACGATCTTGGATGTAGCTACTGGAACAGGCGATTTCGCTTTGGAAGCCATGAGTTTGAATCCGGATAAGATTACTGGAGTTGATATTTCTGTGGGAATGCTGGACCTCGGAAAAGTGAAGATTGCTAAGAAAAATCTGACGGATAAGATTGAAATGGTTGTGGGAGATTCTGAGAATCTTCCATTCGCAGACAATACTTATGATGCTGCCACCGTTGCATTTGGAGTGAGGAATTTTGAGAACCTTCAGAAAGGATTAACAGATATCAATCGTGTATTGCGTCCAGGCGGAAAACTGGTCGTGTTGGAATTATCTACACCAAAGAAGTTTCCAGTCAAGCAATTGTTCGGGTTTTACTTCAATAATATCCTTCCGTTGTTAGGCAAAATGCTTTCCAAAGATGATTCGGCCTACACCTATTTGCCGATGTCTGTAAATGCTTTTCCAGATGGGGAAGATTTTAAGAAAGTAATGTCAGCTGCTGGTTTTCAGAACAACACATCGAAGTCGCTGACGTTTGGAATCTGCAGTTTATATACTGGTATTAAAGCCTGATTTGTACAGCAAAAACACAAATATTCTTTTTGCGACAATTATTGTTAGCCTTGCGCTCGTTCTGAATTCGGCAGATGCGGTTGCACAATTCCCCACCAAATACAAGGAAAAGAAGCAGCTCAATCTGACTAAATACGACCGTCAACGCATGCACTTCGGGTTCTCGCTGGGCGTCAATTACTCCGATATAGCAGTGAAGACGGTTGGTAATATTCAAGCGCTCGACTCTGTCTATATAGTCGAACCAAAAGGAGCCATGGGTTTCAATCTCGGTATCGTTTCAGACGTCCGGTTGGGCGAACATTTCAATCTTCGTTTCATTCCAGGAATATCTTTTGTAGGCCGTTCCATGGAGTACACGTTCATCGAACGAGACACCGTTCCGGTGGTGTATGATAAGGTTGTGAACTCAGTCTACCTCGAAGTGCCGCTCTATTTCAAGTTCCGCTCGCGGAGGATTAATAACTGGCGAGTTTACGTTATTGGTGGTGGAAAATTCCTCTTCGATATGGCCACTAAAGAAGACGTACAAACGGAAGAGGTTATTCTGAAAATGAAGCGTGAAGATTACACCTGGGATCTTGGTGTAGGTATCGATTTTTACTTGGAGTATTTTAAACTCTCTACGGAAGTAAAAATGTCGTTCGGTTTAAACAATCTCTTAGTTGAAGATCAGACGGCATTCACCAATTCCATTCAATCCTTAAAGTCGAAAACGTTCTTGTTTTCCATCTATTTTGAGTAGGGAAGTCGTTGTTGGGTTAATGGTTACTGACTTACTCTGGCAGTACGGAGAAATAACTAATAACGGATAACTCAATAACCCAAAAATGGAAGTCTGTAATCTCCCATCTGACATCTATTTAGAAGGAATATTCCACTTAATCGAAGTTCCGTTGAACTCCAATTGTTCCCAGATTTTCTGCTCGTTTTTCTTCCAATGGTTTTTGTGAACTCCAAACATCACTGCGTCAAATAGTAGCAGAAAACCGCCTTGAAGGATGAGCGAGTAACCCATTCCTTTAAAGGAGTTGCGGACGTTATCGTTAGTGTACCTGTTTCCGAATTCTTGAAGAAAAACGCCCGAACCAACGTAGAGCACATCGGCTGCCATATTGATGGCATACAGCGTTTCCTGTTGTCGTTGCAATTTAAACGAGCCCGGAATGTCATATTGTTTATTCAGTCTCTTTCGCGCACCGAAGTAGGCTGGAAGAGCAATTCCCAAATTCACCACATTCCAAGATGCGTTCATTAAATGAAAACTGAACATCATTGAGCCTTTTTCGGTGGTCAGCGCACCAGCGGTTCCTGCAATGATGTTTCCAACTCCCCAACTTCCCAAAGCAATCATGCCGTTGCGAGAATGGGTGTTGAGTTCGCGATTGTACTGGTTAAAAACCTCCATGTCTTGGGCTTTGACTTGGAGAAAAAATGAGGAAAGGAAAAATAGAAGTAGCGCGTGTTTCATGATTATGAAGTTAATTATTGCTTGGTCAGAACAGTAATTAATGGCCATTGTTTCGCATTGATGGGTCTTACATGAACCATTAACTTCGCGGCCAATGTGGGCACTGCTTAAAAAAGAGATTAACAGCTTTCTCAATTCACTTATCGGATACATCGTTGTCTGTGTGTTCCTGTTGTTCGTGGGTTTATTTATGTGGGTTCTCCCTACGGATGCCAACGTAATTGACAATGGCTATGCCGACCTCAGTACGCTTTTCGTAGTTGCTCCTTGGGTGTTTTTGTTCCTGATTCCGGCCATTACCATGCGCAGTTTTGCGGATGAAAAAAGCAGCGGAACGATTGAATTACTGCACACACGACCGATTACAGACCTCAGCATCATTCTTGCGAAATACTTCGGTGGCTTGGTACTCGTCATCTTCGCTTTGCTTCCAACCTTGGTCTATTTCATGTCGGTTTATCAATTGGGAAACCCCGCAGGAAACATTGATACGGGAAGTGTTTGGGGTTCGTATATCGGATTATTGCTGTTGGGCGCTTCGTTTGTGAGCATCGGTATTTTCAGTTCAGCCATCACAACCAATCAAATTGTGAGTTTTATTCTAGCCGTTTTCCTGAGTTGGACCTTATGGATTGGACTGGAAACGGTGGCTTCCTTTCAGTTCCTCGGAACATGGGATCACCTTCTTTTAGGAATTGGAATCAACAGTCATTATAGTAGTCTGAGTCGAGGTGTGATTGACACACGCGATGTAGTTTACCTCGTAAGCCTAATTGCTGTTTTCATCGCTCTTACACGAACCGTTTTAGAAAGCAGAAAATGGTGAGAAAGACGATGCTGAGAGATATGATTCAGTTACTGACCGTGATTGGTATCGTTATCGCGTTGAACTTGCTGAGCGGTTTCTTCTTCACGCGTTTCGATCTTACATCAGAGAAACGGTACACGCTTTCTGAAACTTCGAAAGACCTTTTAGAGAATTTGGATGATGTCATCTATCTGAAGGTTTATTTGGATGGCGAGTTGCCAGCCGGTTTCCGAAGATTACGCGATCGAACGCGGGAAATGCTAGATGAATTTCGTGCCTACTCCAACAACAATATTGAGTACGAATTCATCAATCCGAGCAATCAGCCTGACGACAAAAGTCGGAATGATCTTTATCGTCAATTGGCAAAGCAAGGTCTTATGCCGACCAATATTCAGATTAAGGCTGAAGATGGAGTAGAGCAAAAGTTGATTTTTCCTGGAGCGATTATGACCTATCGCGGACAGGAAACTGCGATGCAACTTCTCAAAAGTCAGATGGGTGCAGCGCCTGAGCAGATGCTGAACAGCTCAACGGAAGACCTCGAATACGAGATCACCAACGCCATTAGAAAAATGACATCAAGCCGTGCTGAAAGCATTGGGTTTGTGGAAGGACATGGTGAGTTAACCGAGCGCCAAGTGGCGGATATGGCCAAGTCACTTTAGGAATATTACCGTTTGGAGCGCGTTACCATCAACGGGAAATTGAACAGTTTGGTGAGCCGTGCCGAAGGAGACAGCGGGGCAGTCATTTTCCCGAAATACAAGGCGATTATCATCGCGAAACCAGACACCATTTTTACGGAGGAAGATAAATTCATGATTGATCAATACATCATGTACGGTGGTCGTGTTTTGTGGTTGGTGGAACCTGTGTTCTGTAACATGGACAGCTTGCGTTATGCGCCATCAACCTTGGCCATTCCAACTTCTGTCAATTTGGAGGATATGCTCTTTAAATATGGTGTTCGGGTAAACACCGATTTGCTTCAGGATGCCAGATGTGCCGCCATTCCTGGGCCTTCTGGTTACGTTGGAAATCAGCTTCAATGGGCATTGCAGCCGTGGGTTTTCTTCCCGATTGTCATTCCTAAAAGCGAGCATCCAATTGTAAGGAATCTGAACGGAATCAAACTGGAATTCACTTCTAGTTTGGATACAGTTGGTAATTCTAACATCAAAAAAACGGTTCTGCTTTCAACCTCTGATAAAACGAGAGCCTTGCGAACCCCAACCCAAGTGAGTTTGGATGTGATGGTGGAAGAACCGAAGCCAGAGCAATTCAATAAGAAATATCTACCTGTTGCAGTTCTTCTCGAAGGAAAATTTGAAAGCGTTTTCAAAAACCGCTTGACAACTATGATCAAGGAAAGTCGGGATATTCAGTTCAAAGAGGAGGGAAGATCAACCAAAATGATTGTGGTTTCTGATGGCGACATTATGCGGAATCACATCAATCCTGACGGCACGTACCTGCCGTGTGGTTTCGATCAATACACTAGTCAACAGTTCGGAAACAAGACTTTCTTGCTCAATGCCATCAATTATCTGTGTGATGATATGAGTTTGACTTCCATCCGTTCGCGTTCGTTAGAAATTCGATTACTCGACAGGAAAAAGGCTGAATCTGAACGAACGAAATGGCAGATTATCAACGTGGTAATTCCAATCGGACTGGTGATATTATTCGGTTTCATCAACGCCTACTTCCGCAAAAAAAGATACGCTTAGTATGAAGAAAAATCTGATTGGACTGTTCATTTTGTTGGTGCTTGGTGCCATAGCTTATTTCGCTTATCAGCAAAGAGGTTCTGGCACTATCAAACCTGAATTGCATGATTTTGCTGTAGAAGACACTGCGGGAATAACCAAAATTTTCCTTGCCGATAAAATGGGGCAAACCGTACTTCTCGAACGGAAAAGTGACCGTGAATGGACTGTGAATAAAGATCACAAGGCAAGGAAAGATGCTATCGATGTGTTGCTGAAAACCATCAATCGGGTTGAAATGAGTGCGCCCGTGGCCAAAACGGCTCATAATAATATTGTGAAACTGATGGCTGGCAAATCCACGAAAGTGGAAATCTATAAGGGCAACGAAAAGGTGAAAACCTATTATGTTGGCGATGCCACCAAGGACAATATGGGAACCTATATGCTGATTGAAGGTTCCAGCACTCCGTTCGTTTGCCACATTCCTGGTTTCATTGGCTATCTCTCAGGTAGATATATGGCACGGGTGTTGGAATGGCGCGACAGTGAGATATTCGCTTATTCGCTTCCTGAAATTGCCGAAATCAAGGTTGAATTTCACCAAGAACCAGAACGTTCTTTTAAGATTACGCATTCAAAGGATCGCGTTGTGCAGCTTTTCAAACTTTATCCAAAACAAGAATTGGTGAATACCACGGATACTGTTTTCGTGAAACGCTACATGCTCGAATATCGGAATGTCCGTTTTGAAGGCATTCAGCCATACGATGAGGAACGGGTTGATAGTATCGCTAATTCGCAGCCATATTTTACTATTTCTGTAACAGGAACGGAAAGCCAGACAAAATCTGTAACCTCCTATCTCATACCTGCCAATCCTGGAGCTATCGATGTAGATGGAAATCCGCTGGTTTGGGATGTAGACCGCATGCATGGTGTAATTAATGGAGATAAGACCGAAATCATGCTCATTCAGTATTTTACATTCGACCGATTGACGATTCCTATCAAATCATTAGAGATTGATCCTAAGCTGCGCAGAGATAACTAATTCATAGTTTTCAACACTTTCGAGCGTAAGAACCTCATTCGTCTATATTTGTAACCCATTCGAAAAAAGCACAAATGAAATTCATTGTTTCCAGTCAATTATTACTGAAGAATTTACAGGCCATTAGTGGTGTTGTGAGTACAAATAACACACTTCCAATTCTCGATAATTTCCTGTTTGATATTGGCGAAAATCAACTCACCATTTCGGGTTCTGACCTAGAAACAACCATGAGCACTTCGTTTGACGTGACATCGAAAGAAAAAGGTCAAGTTGCTATTCCAGCACGTATCCTCTTGGATCTTTTGAAAAGCTTTCCTGATACCCCAATCACCTTCTCGGTGAACAAGGAAACGCACGCGGTTCGTTTTACTTCTGAGTATGGAGAATACAACGTTGCGGGATTGAATGGAGAGGAATTTCCAAAAGCTCCAGAATTGGAAGCCGCAGCTTCAGTCACCGTTCCTTCTGACCTTTTGGCCAGAGCTATTGGTAAAACCATTTTTGCCGCAGGAAATGACGAACTCCGACCAGTGATGTCAGGTGTTTATTTTGAGCTTTCTTCAGACAATGTAACGTTCGTTTCTACTGATGCTCACAAATTGGTGAAATACAGAAGAACCGATGCCAAAGCTGATTCTGGTGCTAGCTTTATCATGCCTAAAAAGCCATTGAATCTGCTTAAGAATGTTCTTTCTACGGAAGAATCTGATGTTACTGTTGAATACAACGACACCAATGCAAAATTCTCTTTTGGAAGTGTGAAACTCGTTTGTCGTTTGATTGATGGCAGATACCCGAATTACGAAGCAGTAATCCCGAAGGAAAACCCGAACGTACTTACAGTAAGCCGAAGCCAATTTTTGAATTCTGTAAAGCGTGTTTCTTACTTCTCAAACAAGACAACGCATCAAGTGCGTTTGAAAATTGCTGGAAGCGAATTACATGTTTCTGCTGAAGATCCAGATTTTTCAAACAATGCTGACGAAAGGTTGACGTGCAGCTACAAAGGCACTGATATGTCAATCGGTTTCAACTCACGTTTCTTGATGGAAATGTTGAGCAACGTTGAAACGGAAGATGTAATCTTAGAAATGTCTGAGCCTAACCGCGCAGGGATTCTTTATCCAGGAGAAACAGTTGTTGAAGGAGAACAATTGTTGATGCTGGTGATGCCGGTGATGCTGAATAATTGAGTTATTGGTTATTGAGTTATTTAGGTGTGCGGTGCAGTGATAAATTTGGAAGCATCACTCCCCAATAACCCAATAACCTAATAATTAAATATCTGGCTTTAAGGTTTCATACTTACTTCTCGAACGCCTTTATCCCAGCATCCAACCAATTGACGTATTTCTCAATGTCTGGGTCGTAGGCCGCTGGTTCACCCAACTGCTTTTCGTTGTGATCCAGAACTACGTAATAAGGCTGTGAATTGGTCTTGAAGCGCTCGGCTTGCATGTAACTCCAGCGATTGCCCACCGTTCGTAGCTTCTTGGTTTTATCTCCAATCCGAACTTCAATCTGTTCCTCAAGAGGAAGCTGCGTTTTCTCATCCACGTAAAGTGAAATCAGCACGTAATCCTCGCGAAGACGCTTCAGAACACGCGGATCGCTCCAAACCTGTTCTTCCATTTTGCGGCAGTTGACACACGCCCAACCAGTAAAATCCAACATGATGGGTTTTCCTGATTCTTTCGCGTAAGCCAATCCTTCTTCATAATCGTGAAAACAAGGCAATCCGTGCGGGCAATGCACTGGATCACCCACAACCTTTCCATCAGTTGATAACACAATCTCTGAAGTTGATATTCCGGAACCACCAAATCCGTTCGGGCTTTCGCTGTAAAAGGTCGGTGGAGGAAAACCACTGATGATTTTGAGTGGTGCGCCCCAAAGCCCTGGGATTAAATAGATGGTGAATACGAGAACAAATAAGCCAAAGAAATAACGAGGAATGGAGATGTTGCTGATTGGGCTATCGTGTGGAAATTTGATGAACCCGAAGAGATACAACGCAAGCGTGCTGAAAATTCCAATCCAAATGGCAAGGAAAAGTTCGCGGGTTAGTAAGCCTGCTTGAACAACAAGATCGGCATTACTCAAGAATTTGAGTGCCAGTGCTAGTTCCAAAAGGCCCAAAACCACTTTTACTGAATTCAACCATCCACCAGATTTTGGCATCGAGTTTAACCATCCGGGGAATGCTGCAAACAATCCGAACGGAAGTGCCAACGCCAAACTGAAGCCAGTCATTCCCATAATTGGCCCAAGCACTCCACCGTTCACGGCAGCTTCTACAAGCAGCGTTCCGATGATGGGTCCAGTACAGGAAAACGAGACAAGAGAGAGCGTAAACGCCATGAAGAAGATTCCGATTATTCCTCCTTTGTCAGATTGCTGATCGGCCTTATTGACCCACGAACTTGGAAGTGTTATTTCAAAAGCTCCTAGGAAGGAAATGGCAAATACAACCAACAGGACGAAGAAGAACAGATTGAACCAAACATTCGTGCTCAATGCATTAAGCGCATCAGCTCCAAACGTGACTGTTACTGCAAAACCTAAAACCACATAAATAAAGATGATGAACGCACCATAGATTAACGCGTTGGTAATGCCTTTTGCGCGCGTCTTGCTTTGCTTGGTAAAGAATGAAACCGTCAAGGGAATCATTGGGAACACGCAAGGTGTAAGTAGTGCGAGCAATCCGCCCAGAAATCCTGCGATGAAAATCCCAATCCACGACCTGTTGAAGCCTCCTTCCGAACCTGAGGATGTCGCTTCAGCCACTTTTCCGCTCAGTTCAAATCTGAAATCTACTTGCTCAGGCGGCAGGCAAAATCCTGCATCATTACATACAGTGAATTCCAATGCTCCTTTCACCGTGCTTGGGGAGGTTAGCAAACGCACTTTTTGCTGAAATACCGCTTCATGTTCGAAATAGGAGAGTTTCATTCGAATGATGCTATCGAATTCAGAAATTGGAGTTGATTCGGTAAGCTTGTCTTGTAATTCAATTGCCCTCAACGAATCGAATTGAAATGATGTCTGTGTGAAGGCCATTTCCTCTGGCAAATTCATAGAATACATGTGCCAGCCATCTTCTATTGCAGCTGCGAAACTCAACTCATATTCGCCATTACCCAACTCTTTTGAAGTGAAACTCCACTTCACTGGGTCATGAATTTCAGGTTCGGTTTGGCCTTGCTCAGCGGGTTTTCCCACTGGAGAAGCCTCTGTCTTTTCAGCCTTTGGAACCTTGAATTCAAACGATAAATAATCGGGAGGCAGGCAACGCTCATCGTTGCAGACCATGAATTCCAACTCTCCTTTTAGCGTGGTGGCGGCTGCTGAAACAGTGACTTTCTGCACGAATCGAGCTTTGTTCTCGAAATACTTAACCACGATTCCGAAGTTTGGATCCATGGAAGAATGTCCTTTTCCTTCAGAAATATCGCCTTTGAGTTTTGCGCCTCCCAATTCTTTGAAAGCAAAGGATGTTGGAATAGGCCCATCTCCATCTAGGTGCTGCGAATAAAGATGCCAGCCGCTTTCAATTTTAGCTTCGAAAATGAGGTTTGCCTCGGTTTCAGATATTCTCTCTGCCGAAAAAATCCATTTTACGGGGTCATAAATTTGAGAGTAAGAAGATGAGAACAACGATGCGGTCAATAGCATCGAAAGGAGAATTCTGAGCATTTTTGTTACGAGTTCTTCGTTCTTGAGAAAATGATTTTCACGTACAAATATCTATTTCTAACGCCAGTTGCGGTGTCTTGTTTCAGACCGAGGTACAGAATTGGCTCACTCATTGTCTAATTGAGTCCTTAATCCAACAACCGTCATCAAAAGGAAATCCAACGACAGGCCATAATTGAGGATTTCATATTCAAGTCCGAGTTTTCTGATGTGCCCGTAATAATCGGCCAAATGGACATAATAGTTCTTTTCCAATTGAACGGAAGCTGCTTTTTCAGCGAGTTTTGAAGCGAGAAACCACTTTTCTAGTAAGCGGGCTGTCCTTCCATTTCCATCCTGAAACGGATGGATTTTCACAAATACCAGATGGATCATGGAAGCAAAAAAGAACGTTTCATGCAGGTCAAGTTCAGAATTCAATAGTTGGTCAATATCTGAGAAGAGCTTCTGCATTTCTTGTTCAAGCACAGAATGGTTAGCAGCCACATATTCTATCCGTTCCTGATTATTGGTGACAAACATTGGATTTTTTCGGAATTTTCCCTGATGCTTTTTGGGAAGAATATTCGTAGAAAGGATGCCGTGTGCCGTTTTCAGATTATCCAAATTGAGTGGGGCATGGTCTATGAACTCATAGGCTGAATAGAGGTCATCAGCCCGTTTGGTATAGTCAGTATTGTATTCCACATTCAAGAAACGATGCTTAAAAAAGCTATCGAATTCAATTTCCTCACCTTCTATCCTCGAAGAATAAACGGATGATACCGAACGGTAAAAATCAAAATGGTCGGTGGGAAGTTCGGCTTCCTGAATTTTGTCCAAAACCTCCATCACATTGAAATCCACCCGTTCTTGGAATTCTTCAAGAATTTCGCTCTTTAGGATATGAAAGGAGTAGGCCATTGGTCAAAGATAGGTTCAGATTGACCAATAGGTCATTGGAATTCCTCGGCAGGTGCAAGTCCGAAATGTTTGCGAATTCCCCACGTGAACACGTAAA
>JBDNJH010000086.1:0-4530 GCA_041687875.1 Flavobacteriales bacterium
AATAAATGCAATACTGGTTTACGCTTGAACTGGAATCCTATTCGAAACCAAACCCATCTGTTCGTTTCTTTGTCAAATGATGATGGTTTCAAAAAGTCAGTATACATGAGAAATCTGCTTTTGTCAGGTCTCTTATTCTGTTGCGTTGCGAGCTTTGGTCAAGTTGCAACTGATTCTATTGCCAAGAAGAATATCTTCTCTCTTGGTCTGCGCGGTCATGGCGGTTATTTTCTAAAACATTCATCTTCGCTCAACCCCATTAAGGAGTCTTATCCATGGGGGTTTGAAGCAGATATTGCTTGGCAACTTACGGGAGAAAAAGCCTACGCTTTCTGTAGCTGTTACCCGCGCGTGGGTGTTTCTATAAACTACATGAATTTCGATAATGGGCCAGTTCTCGGTTCAGCATATTACGGATTAGTCTATGTTGAGCCAGTATTTTTTGTGCCAAAGCGGTTCAATCTTTCATTTCGTATTGCTTTGGTTGGTGTGGCGTTTATGGATCGTCCGTATGATGAGGTTTCCAATCCTGCAAATTTGGCTTACAGCACCTATGTGGCGTTTCCGTTGGCACTTGGTATCGGGTTTAATTATAGGGTTGATAAACATTGGAATCTGCGGCTTGGCGGCAACTATAATCACATAAGCAATGGAGGAATTAAGAACCCAAACAAGGGATTGAATTACCCCACTGCACATTTGGGCTTTGATTATTCGTTTACTCCAGTTGAGTTGAAGAATAGAGGTAAGGTGAGGCGACCAACTCCAGAAAAGAAGAACAGAATGGAATTAGATATTGGTAATTCCCTCAAGAATGCCACCCCTGGAAACCCTGCACAGTTTTGGATTTTCAATACGAATCTTCAGTATTCTAGATGGCTGCATAGAAGTACAGCCATTGCTGTAGGGACCAATTTTGAAATGGATAATTCTAGACGGGTTAGAATTCTGAGTTCTGACGATCCAACAAGAAGTCATCTGCGACTTTCGTTTTCGGTTGGCCACGAGTTCTGGTTAGGTAAAATACAGTTCGGGCAGCACATTGGGTTTTATGCTTTCGATCAATTTCCAGTCAACGAAATATGGTATCATCGGCATGAACTCACTTTTCAAGTACTGCCATACTTGTACGTAAGCTTCGGACTAAAAGCACATTTACAAGTAGCCGATTATTTGGATTTGAAAATCGGTTACAATTTTAATTGGAGGTGATGGTAACTCTTTGCAGAATACTCAAATGCCTGCAGCCTATTCAACCCGCTCAATCACCCAACCACTTTCGTCTCTAGCCAAAGCAATCGTATAGTTAACGCCACTTTTCTCGTTAAGTGAGGTTACAATGCGAGCAGGCGTATTGCCTCTGCCTTTCCAGTTCCAATCGGCTTTATCCACAAAATAGAGGTCGCCTGTTTTCATAACCATCAAGTCTTTACGTAACCAATGTTTGTGTCCCATGGCAATAGTGCCGCCCTTTTTTTCTAGCGCTTCGCGCGATATGATGCCAGAATTGGTCTTAGTTGTCGGTTTTCGTTTTTTGCTGTTCATGGTTATGCTTTTTAAAACAAGGAGTTTTGCTATTTAGCCAACAAGGGGACATGTCCCTTTGCTAGTAGTCTTTTTAAAGCATACCAAACGGGTTTTAATGCCACCAATTTGGTTAGCAAAGCCAAAAAATCCATCAGTAATACGCAAAGCTACTCCAGTAGTATAACGTGCTGCGTTAGTGGTTTATTATGTAACCTTAGTAATGCGGTAAATTAAGATAGTGGTACTCTTGGCGCAGTTCGGATAACACGGTTTTTTGTATTCATTACTGGGCGGTACAGAAGTATTACTCAAAAGTACGTATGTATAACTCAAAGGTACGTAGGGGTTACTCAAAGGAACGCCAGTAAAACTCAGAATGAAATTTTTGGGGTTGCGGAGGGTGCGGTTGGAATTGCTAACTCATCGCTACTGCTTCTTAAGCTTCTTGCCAATCTTATACGAAACAAGTGTCATTCCAGCGGTACGGTCTTATAGTAGCATTTGGTTCTAACCCTGAGGGTCTCGAAGGGCGTTCCTGCCAAGCAGGCTTGGTTGAGCGTCATCCTGAGTGTCCCGGTTCTTATCGGGATGTATCGAAGGGCGAAACCTGTGCGTGGCGGTCGTGCTGTTCGTGCTTCTTGCTAAGACCTTCAAGGTTTTAAAAACCTTGAAGGTCTAGGTTACGGAAAACTGAATGATGGAGGAACAGTCAGGGCTATTCCTTAGCTGTACCTGTCGATGTTTCAATGTTGAAATGGTTATTTTCGGCAGTGCTCAGACAATCTTTGAAATAGGCTGTTAGAAAATAGGCATGGATGCAACCTCCATGCTGAATCAAACCTCACAGAATATAACGTTTGTAGAGAACTGGAGACTGAAGTTCCTTATTCAGAGTGGTACAACTATACTTGGATTGCTGTTGTTACTGGTTGGAAGCTTTCGTTAGATATGGAACGGAATGACGAAATCCACACTCCCAACTTCCTTCCCCTCACTATCAAACGTCCGCTCATTAAAAAAGCAAGTTCCGTTGCGGTCAACTTTTATTACCGTAGAACAAACCGTTCCATAGTCGGGTGTATTGATGAATTTGGCAGACAGCAGCTTTTCAAACTCAGTGCCAACGCCTGTTTGGGGTAAGTCTTCTTCCTTGGCAAAACTGCTGTCTTGAAGGATGGAGAAGAGGTTATCTGAATCCAGCGCATTCGCGTCAATGGCGGCTTTTAGCTTCGCTTTTCCATCATCCACCTTGGGCCAAGATGTATCGAGAAATGCATTGCTCAGACCGTGAATACCTGATGTGGTGGCCTTTATTTTGTTCTCAACATTGGAGTAGAAGAACAGCTTCTTTGCCGTTCCAACTACCAAGTTGAAACCGTTGTAAGCTTCAGGGTTTTCAATCGACTTGAGATAGCTTTCCCCATCCACATCCGAAGTAAGGAAATTGGAAACCAGTTTACCGCGTGTTGGACCTTTACGCCCAAAGAAATCGGGATGACGGTAATTGGTGAGGAAGGCAATCTTCCCAGTTTTGTTGGTGCCAAGCCACGTGCCCATTCCTTGCAGATCGCGGCCAGCTAGGACATTCGGCTCATCTTCCCAAAAATCAGCCTTGGCGGCAGGGCGTCTGCGGTACTCATCTCTATTGGCTAGCAGGATGAAGGGGAATTCATCAGATTCGTTGATGGCAAAGAGACACAAACACATTTTTTGAAGCGATTAGTGAATAGCGACTAGTGACCAGCTGTTAGCAACCTTCCCCGTTTGTCACCCTGACGAAGGAAGGGTCTCTAAATAAAAAAACGATGAAACATAGTAAGGCCGCAGATTCACTGATGTCCTCAGATTTCTTTGATGAAAAGAAAAATCTATGATAATCCGTGGAAATCAGTGAATCTGTGGCTAAGAACATGTCATTCAAATCAAGTTGAGGTCAGACTGAATAGTTGTAATCTTTCCTTTCAGAGCATCACGAACAGCATCATACTCAGCTTTATCGTTCAACGCACCATTCACAGAGAAGTAGAACTTAATCTTAGGCTCTGTTCCAGATGGACGAGCAGTAACAACCGTTCCGTCAGCCGTTTCAAACTGAAGTACGTTAGAAGCTGGAAGTCCAGTTTCTGTTTGGCTTCCGTTAGCCAAGTTCGTCACCTTTCCGAGTTTATAATCGCGAAGCGTTAGCACTTCCGAACCAGCCAATTTCTTTGGAGGATTGCTACGGAGGTCTTCCATCATTTTGGCAATTTCTTCCGCACCAGACATTCCCTTTTTGGTAATGCTGATGAGGTCTTCGAGGTAGAATCCGAACTCGGAATGAATGTCCATCAACACATCGTAAAGACTCTTTCCTTGATCTTTGGCCCAAGCACACATTTCGGCAATAAGAACGCAGCTAAGCACGGCATCTTTATCACGAACCAAATCACCAGAGAGGTAGCCGTAGCTTTCTTCGCCACCGCCAATAAACTGCTCTTTTCCTTCTAGTTTTAGAATCAGCTCCGCGATGTATTTAAAACCTGTAAGCACATCGTAGCACGGAACGTTCTGCGATTCAGAAATCTTCTTAATCAAATCTGAAGTCACAATTGTCTTGGCAGTAAACTGCTTTCCGGTAAGTTTACCGAGTTCCTTCCATCGCTGAATGAGGTAATAAACCAGCAAAGAACCCGTCATGTTGCCGTTCAATAACTCAAGCTCTCCATCCGTATTACGAACAGCAATACCAACTCTGTCAGCATCTGGGTCGGTTCCCATTACTAAGTCAGCGCCAACTTTCTCAGCTTGTTCTAAAGCCAGTTTTAAAGCGGCCGCCTCTTCCGGATTTGGAGAAACAACTGTTGGAAAATTCCCGTCAGGTTTGTCTTGCTCGGCAACCGTACTCACATTTGTAAAACCTAATTCTTTCAGCGTTCTAGGTACCATCGTTCCGCCCGTTCCGTGAAGAGAGGTGAACACAATATTCAAATCAGATTGATTCTTTATAGCCTCTGGCGAAAGACA
>JBDNJH010000087.1:0-4524 GCA_041687875.1 Flavobacteriales bacterium
AGACTTTCTAGAGAATTACCTGAACGAGTACTGCTTTAAGCTCAATCGTAGGTACTTCAGATGCCTTATGGATAGGACACTCGTGGCGAGCATACATCAGAAATGGAACTACCTTGGGTGAGATTGCGGATAGGCATTAAAGTTTTTGATATAGTTTACGTAATAAATAAATATATTTGTCGTATAGATAGATAGAGAAAGAGTTATGGATGCCAAAATCACACTCAGTTTTGACGAACAAATAATTGCTCAGGCAAAGCAGTTTGCGGCAGCCAATAATATCAGTCTGTCGCGGCTAACAGAGTTTCTTCTCAGTAAGGCCACTTCAGCCAATTCCTATTCTTTGGATGAACTCCCTGTCTCAGATTGGGTAAACATGGTCAGCGAAGGCGAGGTCGAATACGTTCGCAAGCCACGCAGTTCTAAAGATCGGAAGTCCGAATATCGCTCAAGAAAGTAAGGTGCGCGTTTTCCTCGATGCCAATATTCTGGTAACGGTGCTTTGTAACGAATATCCACGTCTGACGGCCTGTTCGAGAATGCTGAGTCTGTGTGACGACCCACGTTTTGAGGTTTTTACATCTCCCATTTGCATTGCCATTGCGGCCTATTTTGCTGAGAAGAAGAACGGGCGTAAACTGGCAAAGAAGAAAATCTCCATTCTGCTTGACAAATTGCGAATCACAACAATTGATGAAGCAATGACGAAGGAGGCGGCTCTGAATAAGAAGATTGATGATGTGGAAGACGGGCTGCAGTATTATTCTGCGCTCCGTGCTGAGTGTAAAAGCATTGTGACTTACGACCGGAACGATTTCCATTTTTCTGAATTGGAAGTGCTTGATGCAGAACAATTTCTGCTGAAATATGCGGTGCGGAAAACTGCAAAACCATGAAAAATCCAAAAAATCCTGATCTGCTGGATTGCTGCATTTCATCCTTTATCCTGCTTTTTTTTCTGTTGTTCTCAATAAATATGGACGCTCAAACAGCCACCGTTTTGCGGAATGCTAATCTGAGGGCTGAGCCGAATACAGCTAGTCCATCATTCAAGAAAATGGTGAAGGGAGATGAGTTGAAGGTGCTTCTAACTTCAGACACGCTGGGTTATTTCCCTGTGGTTGCCAAAAGTGGTGAAAGCGGATATGTATATCGGAATCTGATCAGAATATCTGCTGAGGATCCTGCTTGGTGGGGTAGCGCGGAATCTGCAGAACCGAAATTATTCAGTGCGTGTTCGTTCAATATCAAATGGCTAGGCTCATCAAAAAGCAAGGAAAACCGGAAGTTGGTGGCTATGTTGATGCCGTACGATCTTGTAATTGTGCAGGAACTGGTAGCTCCTCCCTATGACGGATTTTATCCTGGAGGCAAAGCGTATGAAGGTGATGCAGAGTCGGCAGCATTTTTTGACCTGATGAGCGATAATGGTTTTCGTTCCTTCCTTTCGAATGAAGACACAGGGAAGAACAAGAACCACAGCGGTTCTTCGCAGTCTGAATGGTTCGTAGTATTCTACCGAGATGGCGTGCTACGCGTTGATTCGAGCCGCTGCGAATTCATCTCATCACCGCTTGTTTTGAATAGCACTTTTGACCGTGTTCCATATCGGTTTCAGTTCAGCACGGTTGATAATACCTTGGATTTCAGCGTGATTAATGTGCATTTGGCTTCTGATGAAGGTGCGATGCTGAAGCGACAGAATGAACTAAACGCAATTGTTACTTACGCCAATTCTCAATGGAACAACGAAAAAGATTTTCTGATTGTGGGCGATATGAACATTCAGAGTAGCAGCGAATTCGCCACCGTTCTTCCTGTGCATTGGCAATCGTTGAATGATGAATGTCGGGCTACTAATGTGGCCTCGGCCAAAAATCCCGACAATCAGAAACCGTTTGATCACGTGATGTATTTTACTGAATACACCTCGCGAGACCTTGACCTTGTTTATGATATGCAGGTGGTCAATCTCTTCAGTCAGTATTATCCACAATGGGCGGCAGAGAATCCGAATTCGGCTTCGAGCAGTTCGTGGGTAAATTCGTTCGGGTCGGTATTCTCAGACCATTATCCCGTCACATTCAGAATGGTGTATGGCGTGGCTGATGATGATTAAAAATTAGTCCTTTACCACTCTCGTGCGAGCCGTTCCGATGGTGAGAATGTAAACTCCTGATGGAAGTTGGCTCAGGTCAATTTCTTTGGCTCCAATAGCTAATTCACCAACAATTTTCCCTGAAATAGTTGTAAGTTGTCCGAGTTCAGCACTTGGCATTTTCAAGAAAAGCATACTTGTAGTTGGATTCGGATAAGCGATGGATTCATTAAACGAAACCTCGTCAAGGCCAACGGTTCCACTTACGATAAATTGAAACTGATCATTATCGTCAGGAACAAAACCAGGACTACATCCCGAACCACCGAATCCGCTCGAAAGAGTGAAATCGAAAGTGTAATTCCCAGCTGGAATTTGTCCAATCTGAAATACATCAGTGGTATTGCAGATGGCGGTCAGCATACCCATGCAATGCAATGCACTCGCATCGATAGTATTGCCATTAACTGTATGTCCCTGATAATCAGGTGCGCAACCGGAATTCGAGAATTCAAGTTCAACATGAATTTCAATATTGTCCAGTTCGGTAGGGTTTGCAGGAACGACTGTGATGGATGTAATGCTGCCTTGGGCGAAAAGTTGGATTGAGACAAATGATAAAATGGAAAAGGCGAAAAAGGTTTTCATTGTGCTGAGGTTTGATGGGAAGACGTTAAGCGAACGATGCGGTTGTCAAGATAACTAGAACAATGACAAACTGCAACATCATTGTTCCTTCTACCCAAAACGAGCAATAGTAGTCGCTGCGATTTGGCGTGGCGAACGAAACGCAGATGAACGTGAGAATGGCACTGAATAAATAGGCGTAAAAAAAGGGATGCGCTGTTCCAATCCGAAGCCAAACCAACAATAGAAAGACGGCAAGTAGTAGTTGCGCGATAGCAACCGAGCGTTTCCATCCAATGGTTGATGGAATGGTGCGCACACGTTTCTTAGCATCGTTCACCAGATCACGAACATCAAACGGAATGGTGATGGCGAGGATAAAAATGCCGCGTTCAATGGCCAGTTCCCAACTAAAAACTTCGATGAGTTGTTCAAATCCATACAGGTGAACCGAGGGAAGAATGACGGTCATTCCTGTCCAAACGGAGGCAATGAGAAAAATCTTCCACAGACCAATTTCTCGCAGTCGAACGGCATTGGCATTTTTACGGATAAGAGGCACGGTATAGGCCATTGCAACAGCTCCTAAAGGAATCATCAACCACCAAATTACGCTTTTCAAGAACCAAATGGAAATTGCGGCAAGTGCTAGCCCCAACAGAAGGGTCAATTTCATCAACTTCTCATTGTCCATACACCAGTGATGACGTTCAGATTGGGTCCCTCCTATCCGAAGTTCATCCAATCCACTTATCATATTTAGATTGTAAACAACCAAGGTTGACCCAAGGATGAAGATGAAAAGTGGTGTGTTCCACCAACTACCTGTCAGTTCCAACCAAGTAAGAAGCCCCATGGCCGCTGCGCACAACGCCACCCACCAGCTGCCGTAAACGAAATAAGAAAAAACACCTTTCATTGGAAGGTGAAGTTAAGCGATGTCGAATTGACTGATAAGGTAAAAAGCGTTATTGCGTTGATTTTTGCAACAACGGATTGGTGATCATTCCTACGGTGATTCCCACTCCAAGTCCGCCAACTGCGCCCATGGTGAACGCAAAAATCTTACGCCCTTTGGCCGAACGGTGATATCCGTCCATATATGCTTCTGAGGTTAGGAAATTCTGAGTGAGTTCCAATTTCGCACTGGGCTTCACTTTTCTGAGTCCTGCCATTACTGCAATGCAGATGGCTGGCGGAATGGGTGCGTAAAATGCATCCCAAGTGTAGGTTAAAAGTAGGGCAGAGGCAAGCCCGACCCCAGCACCAATATACACATCATGAAAACTGTGTTTGCGGCCATCCTGTCTTCCTTTAATGTACATCCGCATTTCCTCCACGCCATACTCCACTTCGGCTTCGCCATCAGCAAAATAACCGAGGGTATCTGCGTTGTAAATAATCTCTTCAGGACCATCTGCTCTGAGAATGGAGAAGACCTGATTGCGCGAAAAGCTCTTGGTAAAACGGCTGCGATAGAAAGCTTCCAGTTTTTCTGCTTCGAGCTCTGCGCTCTTTTCTTTCAACTTGCTAGCCAATTCGCGCTGAAGCTCAATTTTTTTGATGGCTACCAATTCCTTGTTCTTCCACTTTTCAAAATCAGCAGGAGAGAGAGTTTCCAATTTGTATTTCACATCCGCTTCAAAATCCTTGCGCAGCCCATCCAACTTTATCTGTTGCCTTTCTTCTTTAATTCGAAGCTTTTTAGCATCCTTTTCCTTTGCGCGTTGCCACTTTTCTGATGATTGACTTACGGCCTGATTGGTTGAGCGCTTGGCACTATCGAGTTCCATATTTGC
>JBDNJH010000088.1:0-8354 GCA_041687875.1 Flavobacteriales bacterium
AACAGTGATTACCGCTCCTGCCACATCCAAGGCTGCGCAAATACCACTTGCCACAACTGTAGCAACAACATCTCCAGCTGGTGTAACTCCTAGCACAACACCACTTAAATCAAGTGTTGAAGAAGAAACCAGTGTATGAATAGTGTATTCTCCACCTGCATCTACTGTAAAGTCTGGCGTAGTATTTACTTGTTCAATAATCAAACCCGGGTTAGAAGTAAGAACATAAGTAATTGAGTACTCTGGGCCTGGTACTGTTGGCGCCAGATTTTCTGCAGCTGAAATATCAACTGTGCCTCCTGCAACTAAGCAAACTTCAGACTCAACCGCTGTAAGTGTTCCTGCATCTGCAGTACAGTTACATGTTACGCTTAAATCAAACGTACCTGTTGTAGAACTAAAATTACTGAAGTGACTAACGTATACATAGTAGGTAGTGCCGGCTGTAGCATATACATCTATGCTAGATGTAAATCCTGTACATCCAGCAAAATCATCGTTAACTGCCTCTTGGGTCAAACTACCACAAGTACCAGTAAGAACAGTGATTTCAGTATCAAATGAGGCTGTACCACATGTGCTGAAAGTTACATCTTCACCAGTGCCTACAAACTCGTACCAAACTCCGATACCTGCACTTGTTACTTCTGACGAAAGTGTTCCTCCTACAGTAGAGCCTGAAACAACATCGCCACAGGCAATTGTCTCTGCATCTGCGCACAAATCATTATCCGGACAAACAACTACTGTAAACGTTGCACCTGCAACATCTAATGATCCGCAAAGCGTGCCTCCGTTTTCTTCGAATAGTGCAGCAACTGCAGCACCACCGTTTGGAACTTCTGCCAAAATTGTTCCTTGATCTGCAGGATCAATAACCATTGCGTGAATCGTGTATGTACCGGCTACTGTTGGCGTGTATGTAGGAGTAGAAAGCGGACCAGCAACAACTGTTAAGTTAGGATCTTGTGTTACTACGTAAACAAGAGCATAACCAACTGGCACAACTGGAGCATTGTCTTCTACTGCTTCTATCGCTGCTGCAAGGCATACTTGTGCGTCAACAGGGGTAAGTGTTCCTGCCTCTGCCAAACATGCGGCTCCTAAAAATTGAACCGTAGTTAGGTGACTACCAGTAGCGTCAACATCGCAAAATTCATCAGCCGTCCAGTGAACATAAAGGTCGTCTGTTGTTACCGCAGCTACTTGAAGTGGAGAAAATCCTGAACCAAGTACTGGACCATCAACAGCTCCAACTCTTACAGTAATATAAGAACCCGCAGCGTGAGTAAACTCGTAGTTTGAACTTGCTTGAACTCCAGTAATAACCGAGTACTCTGAACCGACATATTGGTCTGTCGTAATAGTAGTTACTGCTCCTCCAGCGTCAGGGGTGATTGGCGAAGCCGGGTACAAACTAAAAGCAAGTAGAGAATTATCACATGGTGGAACACCAAGGTCCTGAACGGTTGTTAAAAATGACCCAGTAGCATCTACTGCACATGCATCATCTGCCGTCCAGTGAACATAAAGATTACCAGTACTTGAAGCCTGAATAACCAAAGGAGAAAAACCTGCTCCCAAAACAGTACCATCAACAGCACCAGTTCTTACGGTAATGTAAGCACCGTTGGCATGTTTAAACGAATATTCGTGGCCATTAAGACCAGCAACAACCGAGTATTCAGAACCACCATAGCTATTGGTTGCAATAGTAGTAACAGCTCCTCCAGCATCTGGAGTAATGGTTGAAAACGGATATTGACCACTCTCTAGGCTCATGTCGCATGGTGGCGCGCCTTGGTTTTGTACAGTAGTGGTATTATTCCCTGACCCTGCACCAAAAATGGCACAGTCACCATCAAGAGTCCAGTGAACATAGATGTCAGATGCACTTGTTGCAGTAAAACCAAGAGGAGAAAAACCTGAGGCCACAACGGGGCCAGCAACAACTCCTTCACGAACTGTAATATATGATCCAGCCGAATGTGTTAGTTCATAATAATCACCACTTACCATAGCGGTAACTACAGAGTATTCAGAACCTGCATAGTTGCTGGTAGATATCGTTGTAACTGCTCCTCCAGCATCTGGAGTAATAGAGGAACCTGGCCATTGCCCATCACCGTTAGCCGCCATATCGCAAGGTGCAGAAGACACCAAGCAAATATTAAAGCCGCTAGGCGAGGATGCTACGGTATAGTAATGGTAAACTCTGACGTAATAAACCTGCCCAACTGTTAGCGTAGTTAACGTAACTGTTTCAGCCGCACCTCTTCCAGTTCCATCAATACAATTTGCAACACTTGCAAGCGAACCACATGAACCAGAAAGAACATCAACTACCAAGTCGAGGCTTGGAGCTACGGTTGATGGATCGGTTGGAGTAACCGTAATGACGGCATCACTTGAAACTGCTGTAAATGAATACCAAACATCATCGTTTGGCGTTCCTTCACAAAAATCTGTATCAACAGATTGAGTTGCGCCTGCAACCGAGCCTCCTATGGTCGTACAAGTTGCGCTCGGAGTTAGAACAATGGCACCTGAGCAATTGTCATTGATCAATCCACCAGATTGGGCTTGGGTTGTTGACCAGCCGAAAGTCAGCAGGCAACATAAGAGTGCCATCGGTAATCCGGTGAGCCCCTTCGTTTTGGTAAAAGTTTTTTTCATAATTAATTAAGGTTTAATAAATATTCAGTCGAGCCGCCAAGATAAGTAATTCACGTACAAATGCAACATTCCTGATTCTGAAAAAGGTCGTTAAACGGTCAAATGCCTGTTTATTACACACGAAAACGTCATAAAACCAACCTCATGGTTTAATATCTGATGGATAGTTGAATGCAACATTTCTTAAAAAAGAACGCTCGGCAAAAGTTGCCGAGCGTTCAAACACAATTATGATAATCGAGTTTATTGGATTACAATTCTGCTCAAATGAGATTTGTTTCCTGTCTCAATCTTCAAGAGGTAACTTCCTGAATTCAAATCAAGGTTAATCGACTCTTTCAGGGTTCCATTACCCATTAAGGTTGCCACGTACACTTGTCTGCCAGTTACATCCATAACCGTCAAGCCAGCATGATTCTCCACGTTTTCGATTTCAATGGTGAACATTCCGTTTGAAGGATTCGGGTAAACATTTACCTGAGCAACTTCATTTTCATCCATTCTAACAGTAATACACAATGGGTCGTTGGCAGTGAGAAAATTTACGGTGAAGCTACTTGTTGAATCACAATCCAAATCAGCACCATCAACCACAATTACTTTAACTTCCCAAGTTCCGGCAAGAGGAGGCAACTGATTGAAACTAAGTACACCATTAATGTCCTCATCAATCATAAGCGGGAAATCGCCATCTACGTAACCAGTTATAGTTACTGGCTCTTCTATTCCTCCCGTTCCGTTTGTGTTGGTGTTGCTAAACGATAAGCTGTAGCTTCCTGGAGTACTGTTTCCGCTTAATGCAGCACTAAAGCTTTCTCCAGGACAAACGTTTTGAAACGAATTGGTAGAATATACCCGATTTTTTGATGGTTGAAAGCTGTAACCGAGGGTGCGGCATTTGTATAAAAAAAGAACGCCCAGCATTTGCCGGACGTTCTACATAAATCAAACTCTATGTTGGGTATTACTCAACCACAATACGGCTTACTTGTGTTCCGCTATCAGAATTAATCTGAAGCAAGTATGAACCAGCATTTACATTGAGGTTCAATACTTCTCTAAGCGTTCCGCTACCGAGTACTGTTTGAGAATACACTTCTCTACCAGCAACATCCATAACTACGAATTGAGCAAATTCTTTTACATCAGCAATTTCTACTGTGAATGTGCCATTAGAAGGGTTTGGGTAAACGCTCACGCTGCTTGAGGCTACCTCTCCAACTCCAACAGGAGGAGTGTTGCTTAGGATCATGCGAATGACATAGGTCACCGAGAAACCGAAATCCTCCGGGTTGGACCATCCTGCGTTCGGGTTGGTAGGCCAGTTGACCCAGCTCTTCCCAGGTGTGAATATGTCTTCCGTAGTCGCGAGATTCAGTGTGCTATCGTATTCAACGGCAGTGACAACATACTCGCCTGGATTGAGAAGTACAGGGCCATTTTGCATCCCCAAAACCATCAACGCATCCAAGTCGTCTACGAAATAAGCCAGCTCAGTTGAGGCAATGATGGTGCTGGGCACTCCTCCAACAGTATTCCAAACAACTGCCGATGTTGGCTCACCTACATCGCCTTCCGTTACGTAATACATAATCGAATCCAAGTATATAGGCGTCACAATCTCGAATGAGTTTCCGATATAACCACCATTCCCAGCTCCAATTCCAAGAGAACCAGTAGCGGTACCATTGTCTCTCGCATACATGAACTGGTCTACGATAAGTGTGGGTACTTCAGGCAGAAAATTATTGCTAGGCATCTGATCGGTCTGCGTCATTACCGCATAGAAATCAAATGAATAAAGATCCAGATTTGCCGGTGGTGTAATCGCTGGCGTAGTAAAGTTGGCAGTAGCACCCGGGGCCAATGATGAGAGCGCGGTTGCTGGTACAGTTGTCAGCAAGGTCGGTGTTCCATCATAGACATCAACTAGGAGATTCACGTTAGATGCGGCCAACAGACCGGAGTTCTGTATGACACCTGAACCTGAGATGGGCTGTAACTGTGAAACAGGCACAATGGTGTACTCTGAATTCAAAGAAAGGCTCAATAGTTCCACGTCATTGTTCGCCTGTGAAGTGACGCTGACATCATCAATCAGCAGAAGAAACTGGTCGGTTGAATTATTTCTGAATCCGAAACGAACAGTTTGATTTTGATAGTTCAATGACTGCAGATTCACCTGTCGGTTGGTCCACGTTGCGTTCTCTGCGGCAACCGTTGCAAGGACCGTGCTTGACCCAAGGACCGATGTTGGTGTACCACCCGCTGTCCATATTCTGACTTGATATCCATCAGGATAGCTAGCATCATAGGCCAATCCCTTCCATGATAGAACACAGTTGGTCGTTAGCGCAATCGGTGGGGTCCACATCCAATCATTTGAAACCCCTGCAGGGGCGTACCACGAGGTGCTGAAAGCAGCAGAATCTGTATCATCGTTTGCAAAATCCTCGCGTCTTTCCCATGCGTCATTCACATAAGCCACGGTCGCGTCCGGGGTCAGACCATCTGCATTTATCAGTGTCCAACCTGTAGGGAACGCGTAAGTGCCGGCACCACCGGCAACCGATCCGCCAACGTTGTCAAAGTCCTCAGAGAACAGCACCTGTGCCGTTGCGCCCATTGAAAAGGCAGTGGAGAGAACTACTATCAGTGTATATATTTTTTTCATGACGGGTTATTGTGGGGTTGTTGTGTTTGGTCTTCTCTTGTTCAGAACTGCAATTTTTCTCAGGTAATCATCCTTCACGAAGCCTTCTGTCCCTTCGTTCTGGGCCATTTGCTGTTCAACCTTCATGATTGCAGCATCCACCTCATCGTTGGTAAGCACGAATCGGCTCTTCTCTGTGCGAATCGCTTCATCCTGAGACACGCTGATCATTTTTTTGGTTGCATCTACGGCACTTGTACCTGAACTTAACGCAGGCCTCATTCGAATCTGAGTTGCGTCCGAAGTGTTGTTCTCTGAAATGTGGGAAGCGTTTTGCGCATAGCCCACCGTTGTTACGCCAAATATAAATAAGGCGTTAAATAGATGTTTTTTCATGATGAAGTGGTTTTGTTAATGACCTCAAAAATAACTACTTCATTGTCATTTGGCAATGCGGTCACCAACTATTTTTAGGAGTGTGGGCGAGGGGCTGGTTTCAGTGAGTCATTCTTGGCCATGACCATTTTGAATTTCGCCATTAGGTTCTCTGCTATTGGGTTGGCAGAAGGCAATTCCAATCTTCTATGATCAACTTGTTTTCCATTTTTCCAAAAGCGGAAACACACGTGCGGCCCTGTGGCTAGGCCGGTACTTCCAACATAACCGATTACATCGCCCTGATGGACGCGTGTTCCTGGCTTGATGCCCGCCTTGATTTTTGACATGTGCAGATATTGCGTTTCGTAAACGCTATTATGACGCATTTTCACATAATTGCCGTTGTTGGGTCTGTATCTCGCTTCTGAAATAATGCCATCGCCTACGGCAACTATAGGTGTGCCTGTTGGCGCGGCATAATCGGTACCCAAATGTGCTTTAAACCGTTTTTGAACCGGATGAAATCGCTTCATTGTATATCCAGAACTTATCCTTGAGAACTTGACTGGGGCTTTCAAAAACGCCCGCTTCAGATTATTTCCCTTTTCATCAAAATACCCCTTTTCTCCTTCTTCTTCAAAAAAGTATGCCTTAATAGGCTTACCGTAATGGGTAAAGGTGCATGACAGAATTCTGTCTACTCCGATTGATTGACCCTCCACAAAATTCTCTGTGTAAAGAAGCTCAAATGCATCTCCTTTTTGTATGCGATAGAAATCAATTGTCCACGCATAAATCTCTGATAGTTCGATGGCCAGCACTGGGTCTGCCCCACGCTTTTGCAAATCGACATAAAGAGATGAGTTAACCGTGCCTTTCACAAACTGCGTTCGTTTTTCAATCGGTTTCTGTCCCATGTATACATGCAGACTGTCTTTCAGATTGAACACTACGTAATCGCGCGGATTTGCCTCGTATATGAAGCACATGGCGTACCCCGAAGAATCTTTTGTGCAGAAAATGGTGTACGGCTTTCCTGCTGCCAGTTTGCGCACATCAAACACTTCTTTTGATGCTCTAGCAATCTTATCAATAGTGGCGTAGGGAACACCATACGGCAACAGAATTTCCGATAGGTTTTGATTCTTTCTAACCTTGTCTTTTACAACAAGAAAGGAATCGGTTGCAAAGCCATACTCCTCGTTTATTTCTTCTACGAGAATTTCCGTCCCTTTATCCGATTCAGTTGGATTGGGGCCACAACCGATTGACAAAACAATTACTCCCAAAAAACCCCACCAAACCAACTTCTTCATTCTACTAATTCTGTTCAAATCGCTATCGCAGCAAGGTTACTGTGCCTTGGTCTGAATAGTTTATTCCGTCTATGCCCTTGAGGTCGAGTATATAGTAGTAAGTGCCTGTTGCTGCCTTTGCACCTCCATTCACGCTTCCGTCCCAACCCCAAACGCTAGAAGGAGGAATGCTGCCTTCGTATTTATATACAGGTCTTCCCCAACGGTTAAATATCTTCATGTTGGCTTCTACCATCGAATAGGTGAAGGGCTGAAAAAACTCGTTTACATCATCGCCATTTGGAGTGAAAACATTGGGCATCTCATATTCTGGCAAGCCTTCTACATAAATGGAATAGAAAACGGTGTCTGAGCAACCGTTTTCATTCATTACAACCAACGCAATATCATACCATCCACTATCCGGAAATGCGTAGCTGAATGGGTTCATTCCAACATAAGAAGTGTCGAGAATTATCCATTCGGCATCCTCTCCCGGAAGAAGGTTTGATGAAAAACTGACATTCAAACTTGTTATTTCTTCGGTGGCCGAAGCGGTTGGGTTTTCGAATACGGTAACGGTGTTTGAAACCGTATCAACACAGCCTTGGTCGGTTACTACGCTCAATTCAACATTTTGCATTCCAGGGTTTGAAAACGAATGCGAAGTGGTATTACCTGTTCCGGTTTCGCCATCTCCAAAATTCCAACCCCAGGCGTTGACCATTCCTACCGAGTTGCTCTGAAAGTCTGTTTCTTCTCCCTCACAAACCTCGGTGGCCGTGAAACTTGCCGTTGGGTTGGGATGAACCGTAACGAGCAAACTATCTGAAGCATCGCAACCTTGCACATCAACAATGGTCTGCGTTACCCAGTAGGTTCCAGCCTGCGAAAATTCTATTTCTCCTGGAGCTTGATTGGTTGATGATTGTCCGTTTCCAAACGTCCAATCCCAACTAACCACACCACCTAATGCGCTGTATGAATCATCGTTGAAATCGATTGTTTCGCCTTCGCAGACATCCAATTCGCTGGCCGAAAGTCCGGGAATGATGGAAAAGCAGAACTGTTGCTCGTTGAACAAGCTTCCTGTACTTCCTGTAAAGCCCCAATAAACCATTGGGTCGTTGAGAAAAATGTTGGTAATAATGTCGCCTGTGTAGCTAAGGCGAAGTGATCCATCCATATAAAAATTGACCACCATGGTAGCAGGATCCCAACTTACGCGCATCAAATGCCACTGCCCATCCTCAATATTTAATCCGCTTACAAGCGCTATAACCGGGCCGACCAAGTTATCCGCAGAATTGTGGTTAATGGCTCCATTTGACATAATGGCAACGTGATCTGCA
>JBDNJH010000089.1:0-4650 GCA_041687875.1 Flavobacteriales bacterium
CAATCATCTATCAGCTCTGTGGTTTCACTATTGCAATGGGGTGGCCAATTCAGACAGTTGGAACATTTACAATGAGGCAATATTCGTTAACAGCTCAGATTTGCGGTTTTTCCAAAAAGTCAAATTACGGATTAAGGCATACCTGAAATGAACAGTCAGGATACCGCTCCTTTCTTCTCCGTAATAATCCCCACATACAATAGGACTGGGTCCATAGGCGAGGCTATCCAAAGTGTGCTTAGTCAAACGTTCACCAACTTTGAGGTGATTGTGGTGGATGATGGATCAACAGATGACACAAAAGAAATCGTGTTGGAGATAGTTGAAGGTGACGATAGGATACGCTACATCCATCAACACAATCAAGAACGCTCTGCTGCTAGGAACAACGGCATTGCACTTGCCAAGGGCACTTACATCTGTTTTCTTGATAGTGATGATATGTATATGGCCAATCATCTTGCAGCTTTCCATTCGTGCATTTTGGATCAAACAGACCCGATACGTATATACTTAAGTTATGCATTTGGAGAGGTTCCGTTCGTACCGGAAACGGATGAGCCTCTCGAACTGATTCTTAAAACTGCCATCTGTTCTCAGCAGGTCTGTTTGCACCGAGAAATTCTCCAAAAACATCTATTCAACGTAAAATTGAGAATAGGTGAAGACCAAGAACTTTGGGTGAGAATTGTTGAGGAATACCCACTGACCAAAACCGACCGACAGACAGTGGTAATAAGGGATCTGGGAGACCGAACCGTCTCTATACTCAAGACACAGACCTACATTGAAAATTTGCGGCTTAAAAAGGAACTCATTAATAATGATGTAGAAGGAAGAATAAGACCTGAATGGGGGAGATTTGTGCTAAGTGCAGCCTATTTTCGACTAGCGCAAAGTTATTTGTCCAACAATCAGTTTATCCGATTCTACTACTACTTAGCACATTCCATCCTTCTCTCACCTAAGGTATATCTCAAAGAAAAATTGAAACTGCTGCTTATTCCGCGACTTTAAAGAATCAATGATACAATCTATGATCATCATCAGTCATATCCTGCGGTCAACTAAAATCGCTTTTGGGTCTTGGAAAATCGACTTGGTCTGCGTTCTTTAAGACTCTTCTGACCAATATGAAACGACCCCTGAAAATATTACAAGTTATTCCAACCCTAGGACAAGGCGGTGCGGAACGTCTTGTGGTAGAACTTAGCCGCTATTTGCAGACACGAGGTCATCAGGTTAAGATTATCATTTTCAGAAATGAAAACCAATATGCAGACCTCTGCACCAATCTGAATATTCAGGTGATCCCATCAAAGGTGTCATATTCACTTTCCAGAAGACACGTGATTGAGACAGCTGAGTTTGACCGGTCTGTCTCGGAATTTTCCCCTGATATTATCCATTCTCATCTGGTGGAGGCCGAACTTGTAAGCAGGCATACCATCCACCCAAAAATTACTTATTACACTCATTGGCATGGTTGCCATCCAGTAGCCGACCCGTTCAAACTTTCGGATGTTTTTTCGAAAACCGCTTGGTGGAATTTGCTTCAGCACAAACGACTTATACGTCAATATGCAGTTTCGAAAACACAGTTTATCTGCATTTCAAATTTCATCAGCAGTTACTTGCAACGTGTATTTCCGTTTCCAGAACAACGCTTTCACACCATCTATAACGGAGGCAATCCGAATACAGCTGATGTAGAAAAAAAACATGCTGAGAAAACCGTTCAATTGGTTTCTCTTGGTCGACTAGCGCCATTCAAGAATCAGTTGTTCCTATTGAAAGTTGCCGAAGCGCTCATTGATCAAAATGTTTCCAATTTTCACCTTTCTTTCGTTGGAGACGGGCCTTCTGCCAGTGAACTCAAGGCTCTTACCAAACAAGCTGGAATAGAAGAATGGGTTACTTTTTTAGGACATGTGAAACAACCCGAAAAAGTATTGGCAAATGCGGATATTCTCATTCACTCTACAATCAATGAAGCCTTCGGAATGGCCCTTGTTGAAGCAATGAGTTGCGGAATGCCAGTGGTAGCTTTTCGGTCGGGTGGCATTCCAGAAATAGTTGAAAATGGTAAGGATGGATTTCTGGTAGAACCAAACGACCTCGATTCCTTTACAGAAAAGGTCAAACAGCTAATTGAAAATGCTGATTTGAGGAATCAATTCGCTGCAAACGCGATTGAACGATCAAAGGCGTTTTCAATGCGTTCATTTGTGAAAAATGTAGAAGCGCTTTACCTCGAAAAATAAACACCGTAACACATGTGTGGCATCACCGGAATCGTATTGAAAAGAGGAGAAGTCGTTCCTAAAGAACTTCTTCAAAGAATGACTGATTCTATGCTACATCGTGGACCAGATGAAGAAGGCATTCACGTTGAAGCAAATGTGGGTATTGGTATGCGAAGGCTCAGCATAATGGATGTGGCTGGTGGCAGCCAACCATTGTTCAGTGAGGATAAAACTATTGCTATGGTTGGCAATGGCGAGATTTACAATTACCGCCAGTTGCAAAAGGATGTCGCTGATTTTCACACGTTCCGTACTTCTACGGACATGGAAGTGGTGGCTCCACTCTATCAAAAATTCGGATTGAATTTCCCAAATCGAATGGAAGGAATGTTCGGATTGGCCGTTTGGGATAAGTCTGACGGTAAACTTCATTTGATTCGTGACCGGATTGGCATCAAGCCGCTTTTTATAAGCATTTCTGATGAGGCGGTTATCTTTTCTTCCGACATCAACTCCATCCTCGCTTCTAAGAAAACGTCCGTTTCGCTTAACGAGAATGCAGTAAACAACTACTTCAATTATCGGTTTGGAGCGTTAGGAAACGAGTCGTTTTTCAATGGAATCACATCCCTTTTTCCGGGTCAGATAATGACCATTGATACGGAAACGTTAGCCATTACCACCACCAATTTTCATGATGCCATCACTTTCTCGAATGATGAGCTTTTTACTTCCAGCGAAGCTGAGTTAATCGAAGAATTGGATAAGAGACTTAGGGCCTCTGTAACCAAACGACTGATGGCCGATGTGCCGTTAGGAACTTTGCTCAGTTCTGGTATTGACTCCACACTCCTAACCGCAATTGCAAACGACATCAATGCCAATAAGGTGGACGCATTCACCATCTGCTATGCCGAAAAGGAATATGACGAAAGCGCAGATGCGAAGGAATCTGCCAATCAGTTGGGTATTGCGTGGCATCCTCATACGGTTAGCAATGAGGAGTACACTTCGCTCATTGTGGAAGGCATTCGTAAAAATGAGGCGCCTATCACCCACCCTAACTCACTTTCCGTTCAGCTCATTACCAAAATGGCACGAGAGAGTGGCTACAAAGTTTTGTTGAGTGGCGAAGGTGCCGATGAGCTTTTTGCAGGTTACGGGCGAACCTCTAACCTCTTCCACTTGAGCAACATCCAGAAGAAATACCCTGATTTGTTTTTGAAATTCCTTGCAGGTTCAGGGTTAAAGTTTGACAAACGGGAAGCCGCCATTCTCGATGCACTATCAAAAAAAGATGCTTCCAAACTGCTCTCTGAATATTTTAGTGTGGTTGATCAGGAATTTATTCCGCAGGCGACCATTCCAGAATTCATGAAGAATTTGGGCGCGCAAATGGATTTCAATAAGCTATTCAACCACATTCTGCAAGTAGAACAACGCTCTTACATGCAAGAATTGCTCCTTCGTCAAGACAAGATGAGCATGTGGTCCAGCATGGAAGTTCGCGTTCCTTTTGTGGGCGATCCGAACGTGGTATCGTTTGCCAACCGGGTTCCAATTGAACTCAAATTGAAAGATGGCATCAACAAATATCTGTTGCGAAAAGTGGCAGAAAAATACCTTCCGAAACATATTTGCTATCGCAGAAAGCGTGGGTTTGGTTCTCCTATTGGTGCCTGGCTTCGACAAAAAAATCAGCTAAAAGACCTAGCCTATTCAGTTGCGGATAGCGAACACATGAATAAGGAACAAAAAGCTTATTACTCGAAAATGCTTGATCAGCATGTGAGTGGACAGGCCGATAATTATGAGATTATTTGGAAGATGATGAACTATCTTCTCTTCCGTCAGGAATATAGAATCTAATCAAGCAAGGTTTTCCAGCTCCCACTTCAAATCATTGGCTGTAGGTTGATAATCGAGCATTTCAGCATCGGTTCTATCCAATCGAATGTACGGTTTTCCGGTTTTTTCAATGATGCGGTAATGCTGCTCTTCGCTGTTCATTTCATCCAACAGAACTTCAGGATATTCTCCGAAGAGGTTTTTATCTACAGGCCTAAGTTTGTGGCAATCCATTCGTGTAAATCGCCACTTAAGTGATTTCGAATCCGTAGTTCCGAATTCGCGCAAACACCAATCCTGCTGATATTTCTGAAAATTTGAAACGTACTCGGGACGATTTTCATTTGTGAACGAATTATACAATTCTCGCCACTCAAAATATTGGCGTCTGTAAATCATGTTGCCATCTGATTTCAGCCCTTCGCAGTGGAAGTAAAAATGCCGCCAATCCTTGACTATTGCGTAGTAGAATGGCACTCGAATCACATCGAACTTTCCGTGTTCAACGTAGTTGATATCCTTGCCGAAACGCAAGAGAATCGGTTCTCCCGGATCC
>JBDNJH010000009.1:0-6252 GCA_041687875.1 Flavobacteriales bacterium
CTCACCGAACCACGAACCGTCACATCAAATTGTGGGAATTCATCACGAGCAACCTTACTGGCCGAATAAATCGAAGCTCCAGCCTCGCTCACTACAAACACCTGCACTTTTCTATCAAAATGAATGGCTTTCACCAATGCTTCCGTCTCTCGGCTGGCAGTTCCATTCCCAATAGCGATGGCCTCTATCTGATATTGCTCAACCAATGTCGAAAGCTTCTTCATGGCCTGCGAACGTTCGTTTCTTGGCGGATGCGGGTAGATATTCTCATTGTGTACGAGGTCGCCTTGCGCATTCAGACAGACCACTTTACAACCGCTTCGATAACCGGGATCAAGCGCCAAAACCCGCTTTTCACCCAAAGGCGGAAGCATAAGCAACTGACGCAAATTCTCTGCAAACACATTGATTGCCTGTTCGTCCGATTGCTCTTTAAATGTGCTGCGCATTTCCGTTTCGAGCGATGGTTGCAACAGGCGTTTGTAAGCATCCTTTGCTGCCATCCGAACCTCATCAGAACTGGCCGTAGTTCCTTTCACAAAAAAACGTTCGAGCAATTGCAAAGCATTCTCTTCTGAAGGAGAAATCCCTACTCTCAGAAATCCTTCCTTTTCACCGCGCAGCATGGCCAAAAAACGATGAGATGGCACACGCTTCAACGGTTCTTCGTGCTTGAAATAATCACGGAATTTCTCGCCTGCCTCTTCTTTTCCCTTCACCATTTTAGAAACGATGGTTGCTTCGCGCTGAAACAATTGACGCAAGCGCGAACGCACTACGGCATTCTCACTCATCCATTCGGCAATGATGTCGCGAGCGCCTTGCAGCGCATCTTCAACCGAAGCGACATCGCCTTTTACAAATCGTTGAGCCGCTGTTTCAGGAAAACGCTCATTCTGAGCCATCAGAATCTTCGCCAACGGCTCCAATCCCAATTCAATTGCTTTTGTAGCGCGCGTTTTTCGCTTTGGTCGAAAAGGCAAATACAGGTCTTCCAATTCCTGAGACGTGGATGCTTCCTCCACCTTCTTCTTCAATTCGGGCGTCAATACATCCTGTTCTGTCAGCGAAGTGAGAATGATTTCTCTCCGCTTTTCCAACTCGGTGTAACGCTCAAATAGGTCTTTGATTTTCCCAATCTGAACTTCATCTAAACCGCCAGTTGCCTCCTTTCGGTATCTCGAAATGAAGGGAACAGTTGCTCCTCCCGCAATCAAACTCAATGTGCTGGCCACTTGTGCTGGCTTGCATCCTACTTCTGCCGCAATCTTGTTTTGCATGCCGCGAAGTAATCAGAAATGAACCGATTTTCAATAGTGTCACCCTGAACTTGTTTCAGGGTCTGATTAGATACTGAAAGAGCACAGCCTTTGCAGTTTAAATGTGTTCCCCCTGACTATTTAACTGTGATAATCACTGGAACCAGCGTGTGAACGACCTCATCGCTTCCCACAGCTTTTATCTCTTCAAACGTGATTCGGAAACCCTTTTTCACCGCACACAATTTGCCTTTTAGGTTGGAATCAAACCGTGATCCATCGTATGGACTATTCAATACGATTTGACCTTGGTTATCGTTGATCAAAACCCTGAATTTAGTGACCGTACAGTTCAGGTTAAACGCGAAGTCTGGGTCGTATTTCGCTGAAAGTCCAAGCTGCGCGCAAACTTCATTTGGTGTCATTGCCACTGAACCTGTTTTACCATTAATGGCCGAAAACGGGGCTGGCAACCGTTTCGCCCTAAACTCCATCTTTCCCATATTCCGAACCGTTCCGTCTACCATAATTGCAGAAACGATGATGTCAACTGTATTGGGAGATTGTGGACTCATTTCCACCATGTATTGGCCTGAACCTGTTTTCTTGAGCCTGTTTCCTCCTGTGATTGTTGCTGTAATTCGTTCGGATGGAACGCCAGGAACAGAGATGGCAACAGGATTTTCGATGCCTTTGTATAGCACATTCATCTGTGTGGGCGAAACCACTAGCGATGGACGTGCCACGATGTATTCGGAGCGAAACGGATAACTCTGAATGCCGCCTTCACTATTGACCAAATCCACCATTCCTTCATAAGTAAAAATGCCTTCAGCGTTGGCGCGTCTTCTGAAAATGCCTTTGCCGTTTTCAGTTTCGCACGTGCCATCCTCCGAAATCAACTCTTTTCCTTCCTTGTCGAGTTTGCCAATGCGGACTTTGGGCGAACGGGTGGTGCTGTAAGCAGCAACAATAATATCCGATTGATATTCCTCACCCAGCAGCACATAATTGCTTTGCGGAAGCACCGTTGCAGCAATGGTATCAAAGAAGAAATCCTTCTTATTGAACGAACGGTACAACTTGCTTACCACGTCATATTCCACATCGGCCACATCCATTTGGAGTTTGGAAAGAATGACCAACGAAGCCACTAAAGGCGTGTGATAAAAGTTGTTGGTTTCCCAAGTTGAGGTCTGGTCCGCCAGCTTGCGGTCGGCAAGGTCGATGCGGTCGTTGAATTGCTTTTTATCCTGATCGCTCAGCAATTCGCGCATGGTTCGCTGATATTCCGCCACCTTATTTTTAAGAATATTGGCCAGTCCGCCCGAGCCATCCTCCTTCTCGCCTACCAGAATATTGGTTGGTGTATCGTAGTCATCTTTCTTGGCAATGAGTGCCATTGAAAGTGTATCCGCCACTGAACGGTCAACCTTTTCGGTTTTGGAAATGAGCGTGGTTTTGATGCTGTCGATAAAGGTGTTGAGCTCGGTTGCCTGCCTTCTCGCCTCTTGCGATTTCATCCAGTAATTGTCCACTTTTTTGGGGTCGATGCTACGAGCTAGTTCGAAATCTGAATAGAGCGCATTCATCTTTTTGCCCGTGGTTTCGGAGCTTGCCGCAAGGCTTTCGTTAACGATAACAAAGGCATCGAGAATGTCTTTTGAAATGTTGAGCGCAAGCAGCGCAGTAAGAACGAGATACATCATCCCGATCATTTTTTGTCTTGGGGAATCTTTCTGTCCAGCCATGATAGTTGAGTTTTGGTTAATACAATCCTTGTCCACGCCATTCGGTGTGGTTGTTTTGTGGACTGACATCTGGCCAGAAATCGGGTGTCCTTTCTAATAGAATGCAGGAAAAGGAAAAGGGAACAGACTTATTTTGATGGAACGCGGATTAAACTGGTTTTCCTGATGGTGGAGACGCGATTAATAGCGTCACTACACGAACCGTTTAGATACTTGAAACCTATCGGAAACAAGAGGAATTTGCAGAACGAGCCGCGCTAGGGATTGCAGCGGCATCCTTTTTTGAGGAACGAAAAAAAGATATAGCGGAAAACCCGACCCCGATTTTTCATCGGGGGAACGCCCAAAGAAAAAAGCGTGAAATTCGAAATGAAGAAATTCGAAACGGTTATCCGAATTCGAGGATGAGCAAGAGCACAATAAGCACGAGTAGGATGATGAGGAAGCCTTTTCGGTAGCGGTAAATGGGGCGTTTGTAGAGCGGTTTTGTGGCGCGCTGGTAGTTGTAGGTGAGCTTGCCGAAATCCTTGTAGCGGTTCATTTCCTCTTCGGATGGAACCTCGTTGAAGCAGCTCTTCTTGTCAGTTTCGGTATTTGCGTGGTAGCGCGTCATTTTGCGGTTCCGAAGTTGGTCATTATTGTTTTTAATCGGTCGAGGGCGCGGTAAGTGCGCACCTTAGCATTGTCGGTAGATAGGCTCAAAATCTCTGCCATTTCTTTGAACGAACGCCCTTCAAAGTAACGCATCTCGATGTAAAGAGTGGCTTGGTCATCGAGTTGATTGAGGCCGCGAAGCAGCAGTTCGAGGTTGCGCTCGTGCTCCTGTTTTTCGTCCAGTCCTTCGAACACGGCCTGCAGGTCGGCATGGCTGAGCGGAACCGATGTATTCTTGTTGCTTTTGCGCTGGTATTGCCGAACTTCGTTGAGTGCAATTTGAATGAGCCAAGCTGAGAACGGTGCACCCGTGACGGTGTAGTTGGGCAGGGCGTTGATTGACTTTAGGAAGGTGAGCGAGGTGAGTTCGCCCGTGAGTTCCTGATCTCTAACTCGCTTGAAAATGAAACCGAAAACGGTGCTGAAATGCGCATCGTAAAGCGGGCCGAAGGCGTTGATGTCCTTCTGCGCCTTGCGGATGAGTTCGGCTTCCTGTTCGCGACTTAGCATTTGTGGGTTAAGGTATTCTTACAACTCCGAAGGAAACGAAAAAGTGCAGAAGAGGCTGAAACGAATTACGAATAAAAAACGAATATGACGAATGAGCAATTAAATTCACCAGAACAGATTCGTCATATTCGTACACGATTCGTAATTCGTATCAGCACTATAAAACTCTTGCTTCCATAAATACCAATTAAACCCGATGGAATACCTCAAACCCGAAGATTATTTGTCTGCAATTGGCGGAATGCCTGTTGTGGATGTTCGGTCGCCTGGTGAGTTTGAGGCTGGGCACGTTTCAGGAGCTATCAGCATTCCGCTTTTTGTGGATGACGAACGAGCCATTGTTGGCACGATTTACAAGCAACAAGGAAAGAAAGATGCGATTGAAAAAGGACTAGAAATTGTCGGCCCGAAAATGGCAGCTTTGGCCAAAAAGGCGGAAGACGCAGCTCCGAACGGTGTGCTGGGCGTGTATTGCTGGCGAGGAGGCATGCGGAGCAATCGGATGGCGTGGCTTTTTGAGCAGGTTGGCCTGAACTGTACAGTTTTGGAAGGTGGTTACAAAGCCTATCGAAATTCAGTTCTAGCAGGTTTTGCCGAATTGAAGAATTTGGTCGTATTGGACGGTCCAACTGGAAGTGGGAAAACGGACATTCTGCACGGGTTACGAGATGCTGGTGAACAGATTTTAGACCTAGAAGGATTGGCAAATCACAAAGGCTCTGCATTCGGAAACATCGGCCTGCCAAAACAGCCGAGTTCGCATCAGTTTCAGAACAATCTTCATTACGAACTTCGAAAACTTGACCTCGAAAAACGCATTTGGATTGAGCGTGAGGGAATGACAATCGGTAAGGTTTATTTGCCTCAACCGTTGTGGGAAACAATGCGTGTTTCCTCTTCAATCGCTATTGAAGTTTCCTTGGAATTGCGGGTCAACCGGTTGGTGGATGATTATGGTCAGGCATCGAGAACGGAGCTTGAAAAAAGCATTCAGAAACTGCAGCAGAAATTGGGCGGCCAACACATGAAAGCAGCTTTAGAATTGTTGGCGGAAAACCGATTGGATGAATTGGCTGAATTGCTACTTGTCTATTATGACAAACAATATGGCTTCAGCAAGGGGAAATATTTAGATAGAAAGCCATTTCTCATTGAATTGAGCACGAACGATGCGCTGCAAAACGCCAAGCAACTCATTGCTTTGGCCGAACAAAAAAAATTATGACCGAAGAAATCAAACTCACGCAATTCTCTCACGGCTCGGGCTGTGGTTGTAAAATCTCGCCACAAGTTTTGGAGCAGATTCTTTCTACTTTCGAGAAACCTGCGGAATTCCCTGATCTGTTGGTTGGAAATGCCACGAAAGACGATGCGGCCGTTTACCGAATTGATGGAGACAAAGCCATTATCAGCACCACCGATTTCTTTATGCCAATTGTGGATGATGCGTTCCAATTCGGAGGAATTGCATCGGCAAATGCGCTTTCTGATGTGTACGCCATGGGTGGAAAACCGCTGATGGCAATTGCAATCTTGGGCTGGCCCGTAGATAAAATTCCAACCTCAGTGGCGCAGCAAGTGATGGAAGGTGCTAGAGCTATTTGCGCCAAGGCGAATATTCCATTGGCAGGCGGTCACAGCATTGATTCGCCCGAGCCAATTTTCGGACTTGCAGTGACGGGAATGGTGGATATTGCCAACCTCAAAACGAACGACAAAGCTCAAGTTGGCGACCTGATTTATATTACCAAACCGCTAGGCATTGGCATTCTCAGCGCAGCTCAAAAACGCGGAAAAGCAGTGCCTGAAGATCATGAACGGGCGGTTGAACAGATGCTGCAGTTGAACACGTTTGGAGCTGTTGTTTCTTCGCTGAAAGGTGTTTCAGCCATTACGGATGTTACGGGTTTCGGGCTGATGGGGCATTTGATTGAAGTGTGTGAAGGAAGCGGAGTTTCTGCCTCCATCAATTATGCAGATGTTCCGTTGATAAAGAACCTGAAAACGTACCTGAATCAATTCATTTATCCAGATATGACGATGAAGAATTTCAGCACCTATTCTGGAAAAACAACCAC
>JBDNJH010000090.1:0-13908 GCA_041687875.1 Flavobacteriales bacterium
CCTCCCGTAGGAGTCTGGTCCGTGTCTCAGTACCAGTGTGGGGGATCATCCTCTCAGAACCCCTAGACATCGTTGCCTTGGTGAGCCGTTACCTCACCAACAAGCTAATGTCACGCATGCCCATCCTCAACCGTTGGAACTTTAATCACAGAAACATGCGAATCTGTAATACTATGGGGTATTAATCCAAATTTCTCTGGGCTATTCCCCTGTTGAGGGTAGGTTGCATACGCGTTACGCACCCGTTCGCCAGTCGCCACCATCCGAAGACGTGCTGCCCTTCGACTTGCATGTGTTAAGCCTCCCGCTAGCGTTCATCCTGAGCCAGGATCAAACTCTCCATTGTAAGTTTGTGTTGTCCCGATAAATCGAGACGTTTCCTGACAAGATCATTGACTCGCCTACCGAAGTAGGACTTTGAACTTTTGCTTGCTACCTATCTTCCAATATTTTCAAAGAACGAATTCATTTTTGATTCGGGTTCTTACTCCGTTTCAATCCCTGTTTTCGCAAACGGGTCGGCAAAAGTAGTAATGTTTTTAATCCCGACAACTTCCTTGAAAAATATTTTCAAAATTTATTTGACGAGAGAAAAACAACTGCTCAACTCGTGAGCTTTTACTTCTGTTTTTCCGACTTGTTAAAGAACCGTTCCCGTGTTTGGGGCGGCAAAGATACTACTGAGTTTTATACCTGCAACGGTTTAGTGAAAAATATTTTTCAATCAAGGCGTAGAAGATGAAATGGGGAGCACTTTCCCGTTGAAGAACAAGTGGCCATTTAGCGTGAAATCAAGCACGAAACCAGCCATTTGAACGGAGGTTAACGGGGCTTGAAAACTAGGAAAAGCTTTTTCCAACATTTCTGTCTGCACGGCTCCAAATGCTAAACAATTTACCTTGATGTTGTCTTCCTTGAACTCTTCTGCCAAACATTCAGATAATCCCGCGATAGCGGATTTACTAGAGCTGTAAGCAGAAAGTCCTGGAAATTTTGATGCTCCTTGAAAGCCTCCCATGCTTCCGATATTCACAATATGGGTTGGAGTTTTACCACCCATCATTGGTTTCAACAATCGAATGAGCCTTGCAGGAGCAAAAACATTCACCTCATAAATGGCCTTGAAATCTTCATTGGTCAAGTCGGAAAACGGCTTAGAAATAAGTAGACCAGCATTATTGACCAATGCATCCACCCTACTTACATGAGCCGCAATATTCTCCCATGGAATGGTACTTACATCTTCCGCAAGTGGAACAAACACATCATTTCTATTGATAGAATGCGCATAATTGTTCAATTCATTCAGTCGTTCTTCCCTTCTGGCGATGCCCAGAACCTTGGTTATCCGGTCATCAGCAATTAGTTTTTTGACCAATTCATGGCCAACTCCTGAACTGACCCCTGTTACAATTACATTCATCCTATTCTGTTTGACACAAACTTAACGGAAGTTGACAGGGCAACGCATTTAACTTTTAAGAATCATACCACCCGTGCGGATTCCGCAGATTGCGCGGATTCATTTTTTGTTGTTTGTTCAGAATCCCGACCTGAATGGACTGGCAGGTTTGAATGTGAGCATCAGCAAGGGGAATTACTGGTCGCAACAAAAATTATCTGCTCAGAAGTTTAGAGTTTTAAATGCGCTTGCCCTGCGGAAATTGATGATCGCCCATGCAGTTTCGGATTTGGTTTTTTAATTTCGAGGTATGGCACGACAACTACTCATCGCCCTATCTATAGCACTCACCTTAATCGGAACGGCAGATGCGCAGCTACGGACTTTCTACAATACTTATGATGCTGAATTTTCAGAAGCGTATTTTGGGCATCCCGAAATACCGAAAGGTGTTCTTGAAGCTGTGGCCTATAACCGAACCAACCTTCGCCATTTGGACGAAACGGAACTGGAAAGCTGCATAGGCTTACCGAAAAGCTTCGGAGTTTTCGGGTTAATTGAGGACGGAAAAGGCTACTTCAGCAATACACTTTCGCTGGTTGCAGAATTATCAGGAAATGAGGTTTCAGCGATTAAATCGAATCCATCCGTACAAATTCTTGCTTATGCTGAAGCACTTTCTACCGTTCAAGTTTCGGGATGGAGCGGTTTTGATATTGCGCAGCGGTTGATACATCTATCAGAACTCCCGCATGAGACCGAAGCGGAGAGCTTTGCTTTGGAAATTCAATTGTATGAGGTCATCTCCTTATTGAACAACCGCGAATTCATGTCGCAGTTGGGTTATCCGACTCTTCACCTTGACCTAAATGAGATTTTCGGAAGTAATCTCGAAATACTTTCATCCAAACGAATTCTGATGGACGGTGAACATATATATAATGAAAGTGGCGAAACGTACCGCGCTGGAGGCGGCATCGCACCGTGCTACAATTACTCGGCTGACGCATTTGTACAAACGCCAACCTGCAATTACAGTTCGCGCAGCGGGACGGCCATTAGCGCTGTTACCATACATACTATACAAGGAACTTACGCAGGAGCCATTAGTTGGGCGCAGAATTGCAGCTCAAACGTGTCCTATCATTATGTGGTGAGTAATTCGGGACAGATAACTCAAATGCTATGTGAAGCAGATAAAGGCTGGCATGTTGGCACCGAAAACCCTTATACTATAGGTATTGAACATGATGGTTATGTGAGCGACCCGAACAATTATACAGTTGCCATGTACGCAACTGCGGCCGATTTATGTTTTGATGTTTCGCAAAGCGGCTACGGAATCAGCTCATTACGAACTGCTTATTTCCCTTGGTCGGCCACAACCAATTATAATGCGACCAATACTCCAGGTTCTTGCGTGCGTATAAAAGGACATCAACATTTCCCAAATCAGTCGCACACCGACCCAGGACAATATTGGGACTGGGACTACTTCTATAAACTGGTTAACCCGAATACGCAAACCACTACTTTGACGGCTGCCACTGGTAATTTCTTTGATAGTGGCGGTCAGATTGGTGTATACTATAGTGATGAGCGGTCTCTTACATTGATAGCTCCGACTGGTGCAAGTGTTGTTTCAGCAATGTTTCAATCCTTTGATTTGGAAGAAGATTGGGACTACCTATATATATATGATGGAACAAACGTGTTTTCACCATTAATAGGATACTACACAGGAACAAATAATCCGGGAACCGTTACTTCAACCAATGGGCATTTGTTATTTGAATTCCGAAGCGACTGTTCCACTGCAAATTCCGGTTGGGCTGCAACTTGGAACTCGAACGGAGCAGACAACACGCCTCCTACAGTTGAGGTCAACACCAATAATTGGGAAACTGAGAATTTCTACGCATTCTACACCGAGAATGACGAGCAGGGCGGAAGTGGCGTGGTGGATGAAGAGCGTTTTTCATCCGTTCTGGATTTTGATGGCACGCGATGGAGCGGAAATACCGACCTCGGATTTTTGTATGATAACTTCAATGTTGGCCCATCCAACTGGACAACTCAAACCGGCACTTGGGCGACTACAAGCGGCACCGCAGTTCAGACTGACGAAACGAGTTCGAATACCAATCTTTATATTCCTTTAATCCAAGAACAATACAACAATTATCTCTACTCATATAGAATGAAGCTAAACGGTTCTGGAGCGAACCGAAGAGCGGGTATGCACTTCATGTCTTCTGATGCCAACTTGCCTAATCGAGGCAACTCGTACTTCATTTACTTGCGGGCCGATAACGACAAATGCCAGATTTATAAGGTGACGAACGATGTTTGGTCTTTAGAAACCGATGATGACTTTACTGTTGACCCGAACATTTGGTATGATGTAAAAGTAGTCTGCAATCATTTTACAGGGGAAATACGTGTTTATGTGGATGGCGTTATAGCGAGTTGGTGGACGGACTCAAGTCCAATTACTACTGGAAACAGCATATCACTAAGAACAGGAAACTGCACCGCTGAGTATGACGATATGCGTGTATATAAAAGTCGAATCGGTGCACAGTATATAAATGTAGGAACGGCAAGCGATCCCGTTCGGTATCAGAATCCAAACCCGAATACGCCTTCTTGCGAGATACGAACCATTATTTTTGATGGTGCTGGCAACTGCTCCAATGAAGATTCAGCATTGGTTAATATTGATTGGTCTGCTCCTATTCTGACAGGTGTGAATGATGGCACGTCAACTGACATTGACCAGACCAACGATGGCACACAACTCTTTGCCAATTGGGCTACGGCTTCTGATCCAAATTCTGGAATCGGCCATTACGAAGTGGCGATTGGGGATTTTTCGGCTGGAACGAATGTGCATTCCTTTTCAAATGAGGGATTGAACACTTCCATCAATGTTCCCTACACCTTGACTCCGAATGCGTGGTATTACACAACAGTGAAGGCGGTAAATGATGCTGGATTGGAAACGTCCGTCACGTCAAACGGGCAGCAGTACATTGACATAACCGTTGGGGTAGAGACGCAATTAATCGCGTCTCTAAGAGATGCCATTTATCCCAACCCAACTACTGGAATTGTGAACCTGCCACAGATTCACAATCTTAAATGGCAATTGTTTGATACGACCGGAAGATTGGTGGCTGAAGGAAATAGAGAAAAGCAGATTGACCTGAGGAAGTTTGGATTGACAGAACAGGTCTACAATCTTTCTTTAATCGATTTAAACAAAGTGATTACCTTGCCTTTGGTTTACATTGATAAATAGCAATTAGGATGATTACAATTAGACAAGCTGCCTCATTTTTGGTTTTATCCCTCAGTTTTTCATTTACCATTCAAAGTCAGAATGTTATTGAGCGTGTTAATCAACGTACCGACAGAGTCAGTTTCCTCAACGTTTTGACTGGTCCAGAAAAGAGTTGGATTCTATCAGGACAAGCCAATCCGGGCACAAATATTCCTGCTTCTCTTTATTTTATCCAATCTGTGGATAGTACGGGAGAAACAATCTGGGATTTTGATCATTGGCTGATGCCCAACACGTATGAAACAGCATTGCCTTCAAATAGGGATAAAGCAATAGTGTTGCCTGATGGCAGTGTGGTTCTAGTAGGGCTGCAAGATGGTTGTGATTACATTACAGGAATCTCCGAACTAATCAAACTTACTCCATCAGGTTTGGTTGAATGGAGTCACGAATTTGGTGAGATGTCAGGATACAATCCCGACCGCTTCTTTGACCGATTGGCAACCAACGCAACCACCAAAATTGCCATTGCCTCTTCAGATAGCATCATATTTTTTCATTCAGATGGAACATTCATTTCCAAATGGGAAGTGGAAAATACGCCTGTAAGATGTATGCGATGGGAAACGGACTCCACGCTTTTGGTTGCCGCTTCATCAAAGGTCATTCGTTTTGGATTAGACGGAGAGATTTTAGACTCAATTTCGCTTCAGAACAACAGTTTGGGAATAGATATTCATCATACTTCTGGTAAGGTTTGGATAATGACTCAGGATTCTATCCATGTGCTAGACGAACAATTTCAGCCCATTTCAAGCATTAATCTTTCCTCTTTATCAGGCACGATACGTGATTTTAGAGAAGTTGATGGAGCTGTTTGGGTGACTGACAAAAATGGATTGTGGAGCATTTCATCAGGATATGAACTCGTAAACGAGCTGATGTTCAGCAACCAAGTTGTATCATCTGATATTCTTGATGGCGTTGTGATGACCGCATCAACCATCGAGCAGAACAATCGCACAACAGGATTGATGAAAAGCTATCTGCTGGATGGAACTTCCGTAGAACATGCTGATGATGTGGAGTTGTTAGTTCATGTGGATTCAATTGTGACCGTTACAGGTTTCAATAGTGGTCCAGAACCAATTTTCGTTCATTGGGCGTACTTGACTCCAAGCATCATCAACCATTCGCAAACTGTGTTGAGCAAAGTGATGGTCTCCTATTCTGAGCAATATTTACCAGGGTTTTGCGGCCCTGGTGGCGTGTCTCTGATCACAGAAAGCATTGACCTAACCTATTCAGATACCTTGGCGCTGAATTTCCCAGCTTTCCGAGTTGGTTACTATGGCCCATTTACTGGAGATAGCACAGTAACCTATTCAGTCTGCCTGGTTGCCGAAAGTCCGAACGACCATCTCGACATCTTTCCTTCCGACAATATCTGGTGTGAGAATTTAAATTTTGTATTACCTCTTGGTATAAACCAACCAACCACATCTCCCCTTACTATTTATCCCAACCCAACTACTGGAATTGTGAATCTGCCGCAGATTGGCAACCTTAAATGGCAATTGTTTGATGCTACTGGAAGATTGGTTGCTGAAGGAAGCGGAGGAAATCAGATTGATCTGAGAGCGTTTGGGTTGATGGAACAGGTTTATTTGTTGAAGCTGAAGGCTGACAGAGATGAAACCAATGTGAAGCTGATTCTCCTGAATTAGCCTTGCGCACGTGCTAATTTTTCATTTTCAACACGTGCAGGTCAAATTTCCGTATCTTTACACTAATTGAAAGAAATCTGCGCAATGAACACGAAACTCACATTAACGATTGACGAATTTGTAATTAACAAGGCAAAACGCTACGCGAAAGGTCAGGGTAGAAGTCTGTCTGATATGGTCGAGAATTATTTTAAAGCCATTGTAGATGACCAGACGGAGAATGCTAAAAACGAGGCACCACTTACACGGTCGTTACGTGGTTCGTTCAAGTCGGATGTTTTTGATTACAAAGAGGCTCTGACAGAAGAACTGGCTAAGAAGTACCTGTAATGGACAAGGTTCTGCTTGACACCGATGTGCTCCTTGATTTCTATTTGGATAGACAGCCGTTTTCAGAATTCTCGTCTCAGGCAATCGCATTGTGCGAACTGAAGGAGATAAAAGGCTTTGTAACACCAGTCATCATTAGTAACCTCTATTATCTTCTCAGACGAAACGCAACCCATAATAAGGTCATTTCAAAAATGTCCGTTCTACTTTCTTTCGTTGATGTACTCGTAATGGACAAGAGCGTGATTCTCGATGCTCTGAAGTCTGGCTTTCGGGACTTTGAAGACAGCTTGCAACATTCATCAGCCGTTGCCAACGGTCAAATCAATATCATTCTGACCCGGAATATAAAGGATTACAAAGCAAGCAACCTGAGCGTGATGACGCCTGAAACGTACGTCCTTTCAAGACGTATCGCTTGAATTCTCACTTACTCTTATATATCAGGTAGCTAAAGTCCTTCTCATTCAGAACTTCGTTTGCAATTTTAAGAAGTTGAGAAGAGGTCAACTCCTCTATTTTAACAGCAATTTCTTTCCAGGTCCGCACTTCATCAAAAGCCAAAATGCTTTTGCCAATGCCAAGCATTTGACTTTGATTGTTCTCTTGTCCGATGGCTACTTGTCCCAACAATTGCTGTTTGGCTTTATGTAATTGTAGGGTTCCAAGTCCTTTTTCGCGAAGCAAACGAAGTTCTTTATGCGTTAAGTCGATACATTTCTTCAAATACTTCTCGTCCATTCCAAGATAAATTGAGAACAAACCAGTGTCCGAATAGGTCGAATAATTGGTTTCTACATTATAGGTGTAGCCGTGTCGCTCGCGCAAACTCATGTGCAAACGAGCATTCATTCCGGGTCCACCAAGAATATTACTGAGTAGAAACATACCAATCCGATCTTCATGATCAGAAGCATAAGCCACGTTTCCCATCATCAAATGGGTCTGGTAATTCGACTTCTTCTCTTCTAATCGAGCTGGTTTGTATCCAGAAAAAATGGACTTTTCAGTAACTAAATCATTTGAACCCAGCTCTTCGCTGAAGTTCTGATCAATCATTTTCTTCAACTTGTTGAGATTGACCTTTCCAACTGATGCAATAACCATTTGATCGGTACGATAACCACGTTTCAAAAACTGCCTTACCGACTTCTCATCAAAACTATATACGCTCTCCGGAGTTCCCAGTGTTCCCCGGCCCAAAGGGTCATTGGCAAAAACCAATTCGTCAAATTCATCGAAAATCATTTCCGAAGGAGAATCGAGATAGGAATTAATCTCATCCACAATCACCGATTTCTCCTTTTCCAACTCTTTGAATGGAAATGTTGAGTGAAACACAATATCGTTGAAGAGTTCAATTGCTCTAGCATAATGCTCGCTGAGAAAAGTGGCGTGAACTACGGTTTCTTCCTTGGTAGTATAAGCGTTTAACTCACCACCGATATCTTCCATGCGACTTAGCACGTGATACGCTTTGCGTTTTGCGGTTCCTTTAAAAATGACGTGTTCGATGAAATGGGCAAGTCCTTGTTCATTAGGCAACTCATCTCGCGAACCCATGTTTACGAAAAAACCCAAATGCGCCACGGGCGAATTCACTTCCTTATGAATACACCGAATACCATTCGGTAAAGTCCACCGCTCAAAATGTTCTTCCTGCATGGGCTAAAAGTACTTCTTGAGAACTGGAAATTTACTCAATACGTAACTCTCAATGCGTGGCGTATTTACCACCGAGAGTAAGGCGCACGTCAAAAACGGCAAGGAAATGACCTTGTAACGGACAATTGCACCGACTACTGGAGTCACCAACCCAGTCAAAATCAGTATAACCAAGGCGAATGAAAGTGAGACATAAAATACTGGATTTGAGAGCGTTAACCGTTGAAAAAACAGCACAGACATAAGTAAAAGAACGAGTACAAAAAGGTTCTCCAACCCCGAAAGAACCATGAACGGAGAACGGATGTTCCAAGGAAAAGGACGGAAAGTCGCATTTACCAAAGCAACAGGTACTGCTTTCAGAACACTCCAAGCATTCGGTTCTAATTTGGGAATGTCGATGGTACTTCCAGTTTTACCATAATCAAGCAGGACGGTTTGTTCAGTTCCTTTATCGAGTAGATAAGTTGAGACATCTGCCAACCTTGCATCTTTCCAATAAACAGCTGTAATCACCGTCTTCGTTACCAGTTTTTTGCGGTCAGAAATGAACTCTAATTCATCATAATTTTCTGCCCCTATATATAAGGTGTCTTTTGCACTCGTTTCGATGTACGTTCCACCCGCTGCCAACTGATAAAATTCATACTGCCGTTGCGCCATTCTTTTAAACAGACTTTTATCTGGAAAGGCCTGCGCCAAGAATATCAGTGCAGCAAATCCAATTGAGAAGACAGTCAAAAACCAGATTGATGGATGTACCGATTGGAACCTTCTAGCTAATAACCATCCTACCAAACCAACTCCTATTGCGGCCAGCGCAAAGCTCTTGACTGTTACCAAGAAGAAAAGGCTGAGCAGAATTAAAACCGCTTTCTGGATGGAGAAACCATCATTTGTAAGCTTCATTACACCATAAAGGAACAGCCCCATTCCGAAGAGCAAGAGTGGTTCTTTCAGTACGCCAGAAGCCCAGAACATCATTCCTGGCATGAGTAAAACGCCAGCGAAAAACCACTTCTCTTTTGATGGCGCCATCTGTTTCAGAAAATGGAGAATTCCTGTAAGCCCAACCAATCCTAGGAAATTGGCCACCACGCTATGCACGTTATAGTGTCCGAGTGAGAACAATCTGACAAAGGCGTTAAATCGGATGATGGTGTGCGTATCGTTCGCAATGCTGCTGCCGTACGGCCGATACCAATGGTTCATCGTGTCGTAATACGGCTCGAAATGAGGCGTATCATTCATCACCCCGAAAAGCATTTTAAAATAATCGGCTGGATGCTGACTCAAAGCCGAAAACATCACCATTCCATCATCATAATACTTCCAGATATCGGCTGTGGAACGATCGGTGTAGTAATAGGTATATATAAGGTATAGCAGAAACCCGCTCAACACTTTCAGCACAAACACGCCTTGAAACCATCTGACCGGAATTTTCCCAATCCGGAAGAATTTCATCTTCGAAATAAGGAACAGGAACAAGGCCATGTAGCCAAGCGTCAATACGGTTCCTATTAAATGATACATGGCTTCAAATGTAATTTGTTTCAACGGGTAAGAATACATGTCCGTTCCATGTTGAAAACTATGAGACTTGCCGTCCGTGTTTAAAACCTGTTCTAGAAAGCTGTTGGTTACTTTTGTAGCACATTTCAATCTTGATTTTGCCAAATGAGCAACACCACAACCAACCAATTGACTACCCTAGAAACAGCAAAAGACCTTGGGTTACTTCCAGAGGAATTTGAGAAGATCAAAGAAATTCTAGGCCGTACTCCAAACTTTACCGAACTGAGTATTTTCTCAGTAATGTGGAGTGAGCATTGCAGCTACAAGAACTCCATCACTTGGTTGAAGACGTTACCAAGAAAGGGTTCTAAAATGTTGGTTGAAGCGGGTGAAGAGAACGCAGGTATGGTTGATATCGGTGATGGTTTGGCATGCGTATTTAAGATTGAATCGCACAACCACCCTTCTGCTTTGGAGCCATATCAAGGAGCAGCAACGGGTGTTGGTGGCATCAACCGCGACATCTTTACGATGGGTGCGCGACCAATTGCACAATTAAACTCACTACGTTTCGGAAATCCAGATTTGGACAAAACCAAATGGTTGGTGAAAGGTGTCGTAAAAGGTATTGGAGACTATGGAAATGCGTTCGGAATTCCAATGGTGGGTGGTGAAGTTTTCTTTGATGAATGCTACAATCAGAATCCATTGGTAAACGCCATGTCTGTCGGAGTTTTGGAGGTTGGAAAAATGGTTTCCGCAACTTCTTACGGAGTTGGAAACCCTGTTTTCATTGTCGGTTCTTCCACTGGAAAAGACGGAATTCACGGAGCAGCTTTTGCGAGTAAGGATATTACAGAAGAAAGCGCTGGCGATCTTCCTGCCGTTCAGGTTGGTGATCCATTTCAAGAGAAATTGTTGTTGGAAGCCTCTCTCGAGGTTATTGAGACTGGTGCCGTTATCGGAATGCAAGACATGGGTGCAGCAGGAATCACTTGCTCCACTTCGGAGATGAGTGAGAAAGGCGGTCACGGAATGGACATCTGGTTAGATAAGGTTCCAACCCGTCAGGAAAATATGCTTGATTGGGAAATCCTATTGAGCGAATCTCAAGAACGAATGCTAATCGTTGTGGAGAAAGGCAAGGAAGAAGATGTTCTTGCCGTTTTTGACAAATGGGATTTGAATTGTGTTGAGATTGGCGTGGTTACCGCACCGAATCTTGGTGAAAAAGGTGGGACGCTTAACTACTATATGAAAGGCGAATTGAAAGCGCAGATTCCAGCTTGGGACTTGGTGCTTGGCGGTGGTGCTCCGATTTACGAACGTGAATACAAAGAGCCTGATTATTACGCTGAATTCCAAAAGTTCAATATCGACCAACTTCCAGAACCTGAAAGCTTGAAGGACGCTGCTTGGCATTTGATTGGTCATTTGAATATTGCCTCCAAGAATTGGGTGACTGAGCAATACGATAGCATGGTCGGCACAGTGAACATGAGCACAAATGCACCTTCTGATGCTGCTGTTGTGAATTTGAAAGGAAGTAATCGTGCCTTAACAATGACGGTTGATTGCAACGCTAGATACGTAAACGCAGATCCTGAAAAAGGAACACAAATTGCGGTAGCTGAAGCGGCTAGAAACCTCGTTTGCACAGGGTCTGAGCCAACAGGTGTCACCATCTGCCTCAACTTCGGCAATCCATATTCTCCTGAAGTTTATTGGCAATTTGTTGGTGCCATTAAAGGAATGGGAGCAGCTTGTCGCAAGTTTGATACGCCCGTAACTGGTGGTAATGTGAGTTTCTATAATCAATCCGTTTTTGGAGACAAAACAGAGCCTGTTTTCCCAACCCCAACCATCGGCATGGTCGGTATTTTGAGCGATAAGAACAACCGCATGACCTTGAACTTCAAGAATGCTGGCGACCTCATTTACTTGGTTGGAGCTTCAAGAAATGAAGTAAACTCATCAGAATACCTCTACAGTTTTAGAGGAGTGAAAGGTTCTCCTGCTCCATACATGGATTTGGACGAAGAATTCGATTTCCAACAGCAGATTCTTTCTCTTATCGGTGAAAAAGCGGTACAATCTGTTCACGATGTTTCTGATGGTGGTTTATTCGTAACCGTTCTTGAATCGGCCATGCCAAATGGCTTTGGTTTTGAAATTGAAACAGACGAAGAAATCAGAAAAGATGCCTTCCTATTCGGTGAAAGCCAAAGTCGCGCGGTTGTTTCCGTTTCAGCAGAAAATCAGGAACGTTTTGTGGAATTGATGTCTGCATCTGACGTTGATTTCTCTTTTCTCGGAACAGTTACCAAAACCAACCAAATGGTTGTAGATGGCGAAGATTTCGGAAAGGTTAGCGAAGCAGCGAAAACGTACAATACGGTTCTTGCGAATAAGATGAACGGCTAAAATCTGTTCTGGTACGGGCGTAAGGCATTACGTCCTTATATCCAAAGACCTAGTAGGTTTTGAAAACCTACTAGGTCTAGCTAACTGAAAATAGGGGTTTTCCTTTTCGCCTGCCACAGATCTCCTTCAAGGTTTTTTAGAACCGTGAAGGTGTTGCGGCCAAAAGAAAACAGTCGTCAACTTTCAGAAAGTTGACGGCTGTATATCTTAGATTAGTTGTAGACCAAACGAGTGAACCTTCGGAATTCTTACCCGAATCACCGCACCCGCTTGTCTCGCTGACAGCCTGTCCTGAGTTTTTATCGAAGGAGCTGAAGCGTCTCATCACATCAACGGCACACGTTACGCAAAAGGCTCAACGTGCCAGTGTGGAGAATTATTAGGCTGCTTTGTCGAGAATGTGGAGAACTGTTTTTATCCCTGAGCAGGATTTGACCTGGTCGGCCAACACGGTTTCTACGCTGAGCGTACTGCCATCGACTGCAAAAAACTCTATCTCATAGCCCTTTGCGTTAGCATAAACATGAGCTACCACACCCACATCGCCTTTTACATATTGCGTATCGGGAAGGTCTTGGGTCAGATACACTCTTTCAAATTCCTTTATCATAATCAAATCTTATAGGCAGTAACAAATTTAAGGATTTTCTCATTTTCAACCTTTATCCATACACTCCTCATATTGTGGCTTCTGCCATTTGGGAATCGCATCGAACCTTCGACAATATATTTGATGCCGAACGGGGTATTCAACGTTTTTGTAACATCATTGGACAGAACCTGTGATTTGAGCAGCGCATCAAGTTCTTGAAAATTGCCGAGGTCAATGCCATTGGCTCTGAAAAAGTCGGCCTTTGTCTTTCCGTCAGGATGTTTAGGGTCAAGAAGGTAATTCTGGAGTTTGTCCTTTGGTATCTGTAGAATGCTGTCGGGCGGTATTTTCATTCAGTACTCCAGCTATCGGTAGTTCAGTGTGAGTCAAATATACGGCTATAAAAAAAACCACTATCTGCCTTATGCGGCTTCAAGCCCACATTACAACGACCTAACGGCTAAATGGATGAAAGGCGAGTTCAAAAGAATGGGTTGGGGAAAGGTTGAAGGGAAAGAGTTGCGGTTAGAATCCTGATAAACCGAACGCCTTACGCGAAAAAACTAAACGCGAGCTAGTGGGAACTTTCCTTTCCTCTGCCACAGATCTCCTTCAAGGTTTTTTAGAACCGTGAAGGTGTTGCGGCCAAAAGAAAACAGTCGTCAACTTTCAGAAAGTTGACGGCTGTATATCTTAGATTAGTTGCACTTGTGTGCTTGAGGCGTAAACTGATTGTGTTCTGTTCCACACAATCTGTCTGAGGCAGACTGCGGAACTCTTGCGCGTGCCGATGCGGAACACTTAGCCGAGCGGGGTATCCCATCTAATAAGGGCATGGCACTTAACAGCCCTGAAAGGGCGATATAGCTGTATAGGAGAACTCCTTGGTTTACCTCTGAAGACACGCGGTTTGGAAAGGCTTGCTATCGGAGAGTCACTCATCAAGGGGCACGCGTTACGCGAG
>JBDNJH010000091.1:0-7458 GCA_041687875.1 Flavobacteriales bacterium
AAGCTGAAAATGACTTTTTTCTATCTGTAAAGGGTTTTATCGGACAGTAGTGATATGGAATACGAACCTTATTCATAGGTTGTCCAATCCCTTTCACTAAACAACCCTTCACCTTCCGTGTCTACGCAATTCATCGTACCTGCACAAAGAACCCGAATACTACTTTTGTGACCCGATAAGCTGTTGCAAGTGAAAACCCTGTTCGTTCAGTTCTTATGTCTCCTTGCCCCGTTTTGGCTGCTGGCGCAAACCCAGACCATTCGTGGCATTGTAACCGACCAAGAAAGCCGAATGCCAATAATTGGTGCGGCCGTTGTGGTGGTAGGCAGCGACCCTATTATTGGAACAACCACCGACCTTGATGGCAAATTCAATCTACCCAAGGTAAAAGTTGGGCTGGTCGATTTGAAAATCACTTATTTGGGCTACGCGCCCCGAACACTTTCTGGCATCGAACTTTTAAGCGGAAAAGAGTTGGTGCTGAACGTGCAAATGGTGGAAATGGTGATGAAACAGGGCGAGGTTGTGGTAAAAGCATCTCGAAACAAAGAAGAAGTGTTGAACACGATGACAACCGTTTCGGCACGTGTTTTTTCTACCGAAGAAGCTTCGCGCTATGCTGGAACTAGGAATGACGTTTCGCGCATGGCCACCAACTTTGCAGGTGTGCGCGGTGCGAATGATGCTACCAACGACATTGTAATTAGAGGAAACTCACCAACAGGTCTGCTTTGGCGATTGGAAGACATCGACATTCCCAACCCAAACCATTTCGGAAACTTAGGCTCAACAGGTGGTCCGGTAAGTATGCTCAATAGTAATGTTCTTTCAAACTCAGATTTTCTTACCGCTGCTTTTCCATCAGAGTACGGAAACGGAATTTCTGGTGTTTTCGACCTTAAAATGCGCCACGGGAACAATGAGAAACACGAGTTCCTAGGACAAATTGGTTTCAACGGGGTTGAATTGGGTGCAGAAGGCCCTTTCTCCAAAAAAAGTGGCGCTTCGTACCTCATCAATTTTCGGTATTCAACCTTGGCGCTTTTCCAGTTGGGAGGAGTTGATTTCGGCACGGGCGATGCTACGCCTCAGTATTCAGACCTTACTTTCAAAGTTCGCATTCCAACCAAAAAAGCGGGAATTTTTGAGATTTTCGGAATGGGCGGCATCAGTAGCATTGAATTTCTCGCAAGCGAATCAACCGATAATTCTACCAACTTCTACTCACAAGGCGGGCTTGATATTTACGACCGAACCAAAACGGGTGTAGCTGGCTTTTCTCACACCTATCTTTTTAATAACGCGAGTTACCTAAAAATGACCGTGGCGGCAAGCACACAGATTAATCAGGATGTGGTAGATAGTGTTGACATTAGCAAGAATCCGTTTGATTGGTACAGGCAGAATTTTCAAGACCATCGTTTTCAGGGCTCCGTGTATTACAAGAAGAAATTCAATGCAAAACACAACTTAAAAGTTGGAACACGAGCAACTGTTTTCTATTCGATATTACAAGACAGTGCGTTTATTCCAACGTGGAACAACTATCAGACATTGACCGATTTTGACGGCATTACTGCCCTGCTTCAGCCGTATGCCCAATGGCAATGGCGGTGGAATGATGCGTGGACTTTGAACACGGGAGTGCATGGGCAAGTATTAACCTTGAATGGCTCGTTTGCTGTTGAACCTAGATTGGGATTGCAATGGAAATTAAATCCAAGACACAGATTATCGGTGGCTTACGGACTTCACAGTCAAATGGTGGCGTTAGACAGATATTTCCTAGTGATGGAAGATTCGTTAGGAAATAAAGCTACTCCTAACCGCGACCTCGATTTTGTACGCAGCCATCATGCCGTTGTTGGATATGATTGGAGTTTACCGTTTGATATGCGCATCAAGGTTGAGGCATATTATCAATACATATATAACGCAGGAATTGACCGCGACAGCAGCTCCTACTCATCACTTAATGTGGGAAGTTTTACGCAAGATGGCCCAGAAGATATTGTGAATGGCGGAACGGGAACCAACTATGGACTGGAAATCACCTTCGAAAAGTTTCTGACCAACGGTTATTATTGGTTGCTAACGGCCTCCTTCTATGATTCTAAATACACGGCAAGCGATGGCATTCAGCGAAACACGGTATTCAATGGAAATTACGTGGCAAATGTGCTGGGTGGTTACGAACTTCAATTGAATAGGAAGAACCCGAAACTTCGAGAGCCGAAACCAAACTATTCGGATAAACAACTCAAACGGTTTGACAAGAAGCAGGCAAGCCGATTGGCTACCAAACATTCACTAAAATTCGATGTGAAATTTACCATTGCGGGCGGTTCGCGCTATACTCCTATTGATCTTGAGGCATCTGCCATTGCAAAAAGGGCCATTTATGTGGATGAATCGGCCTATTCAAAACAGTTTGAACCGTATTACCGTCTCGATCTTGGCCTCACCTACAGAATGAGCCGCCCAAAAGTGACGCAGGAATTCACTGCTTCATGCCAAAACGTGACTGATAAGGCCAATCCGTTGTACAATCAATACAATCCAGACAAAAATCAATTGTTGAATGTGAACCAGTTGGGTATTTATCCGCTGTTGCAATACAGGATTTTGTTCTAAGATTAACGTTGTTCTAGAAAAAGAAAAGGTTTACCTTGGTGCCAATTGGAACTTGGAACATTCCGCGGATTTGCTCAATAGAAAAATAGGAGGAATAATCTCTTAGCATAGGTCATGCATAAAAGTTCGCTGTCATGGAAAATTTGAAAGACATATGGTTTGTAGACGATGATGAGATTTTCCGTTTCATAATCAAGGGGTTGATGGATAATACGGAATACGCGAATCGTGCCGTTTATTTTGATGATGGAGACCGTGCCATCATGAAGCTTATTGAGCTTTCTCAGTCAGGAAATCCGGAGCCAAAAATTGTGTTCCTCGACCTCAACATGAAGCATTTGGAAGGCTGGCAACTTATTGATCTTATGAATGAGCTCGGGACAACCGCCAAGGTGGTCATTCTCACCTCTTCCATCGGCTTGAAAGATCGCGTTCGGGCAGAAAAAGAACCTACGGTGATTGGGTTTTTGACAAAACCTGTGAGCAAATCTCAGATTCTGGAATACATCAATGGATTGGCGGACTAATCGGCATGCCGTTAACCTACTTCCGAGTTTAAACCACTCCTCTTGCTAAAGCTGATAAAAACAAAAATCAGTGATAAGCACTGAAGTATTCTCGTATTGGAGTTTAACCCACCCACCGTATTCGCCAGAGCTCGAATTTATCTTGGCGGTAAAGTACGAGGAGTTGTTTGCAAAACTCAAGTTGCTACCCGAAAATTCTGACTGAAACGGCACTTTTTCACCTCCAACGTATGCTTCAGTAATCCCCGATTGTGATCCCTAAACTGAGATCTCTGTTGTCTGGAGATTCTTCGCGGCACTCGTGACACCGCCAGAACTCACCGCCCATCTATTATTAACAATAAATAATGGCTCCTCAACGGGTAGAGATTCATTCACCTTAATAATCCAGTAACAGTTCCAGCAAAATTGTTGCTACAGCACCATTGTATCCGAAACCATGGAATACCCACCATGTTGAACCTCCCCAATGATGAACGAATCAAAGGATTCCTCCTTCTTACAAGAAGAAAGGTGACAGGCAATAACAAGCAACAAAGGCGTGAGTTGTCTCATCCTTATTAATCATGCACCACGCCCATTTTTATCGCGTATTTCACTAATCCGACAACGTTTTTAACCTCAAGTTTTTTGATGAGGTTGCGTTTGTGCGTATCCACCGTTCTTATCCCGCAATCTAACTTGTCTGCAATTTCTTGGTTGGTAAATTCGTGAGCAATAAGCCTAAGCACCTCCCCTTCCTTCTTTGTAAGCATTGGAGCTCCAGGCTTGGAGCCCCTGGCAAACTCGCCAGAAATTTTGGTTAACACCTCTGTACTGAAATGCTGTTTTTTCTCGGCAACAGCAACAATGGCTTTAATAATCTCGTCTTTGGAGGAGTGCTTTAATATGTAGCCCGAAGCTCCAGCCTGAAGAACCTCTTTAATAAATCGAGGTTCGTCATTAATTGTAACTATCAGTACTCTAACATTTGGATGTTCTTGCTTGATGGCACGTGTTGCCTCTACCCCGTTCATCTCGGGCATCATAATGTCCATTAGCACCACATCAACCTGACGCGAAGCACAGATGTTTAATGCCTCCTTTCCGTTTCGGACCATGTCCACCACAAGAATATTGGATTCTCCTCTCAAAAGAGAAGAAAGTCCGTTACGAATCATTTCGTGGTCGTCTGCAATAAGTACTCTTATCATTGTTTCAAATAATTAGTCAAAGGTATTTCAACTGTGGTAACGGTGCCCTTTTCTAGCGCAGAATCAATTTCTACCCTTCCCTCAAAAACCTCCGCTCTAGACCAGATATTTCTCATTCCCAAACCTTTAGTGGTATTGTTTGGGTCAAATCCGATTCCGTCATCCTCCACCATCAGAACAATGGAATCTCCATGGTTGATTAGCTGTACATATACGTTGGATGGGTTGCCATGCCGAATGGAGTTGTTCACCAGTTCCTGACACATTCGGAACAGGGCCTTTTCCAACTCAGGCGAAAACCGTATGTCCATATCAACCAGTTCCAAAGAAATGGTAAAATCAATGGTAGAGTTCCATTTTTCTACAAGGTCTTGAATTGCTGGTTTTAGTCCGAACTGCCAAAGCACATCGGGCATCAGATTGCACGAAATGTTCTTGACCTCCGCAATAGCCACTCCAATATTTTCCTCCAAAACGTTTACCCTTTCGTTCATTTCATCGATGACCTCGTAATTTCCAAGTCCCGATTTCAAATGTTGCAGATTCAATTTAATGGCCGTAAAAAGTTGGCCAAGTCCATCGTGCAGCTCCTGCGAAACGCGCATTCGTTCGTTTTCCTGTCCTTCAATCAGTGCTTCGCGATGGTGCTTTTCAAACTCCTTGGTCTCAGAAATATTTCTGGCGATACAGATGGTGGTTATAACACGGTTACCATGATAAATGGGCGAAAGCGTTACGCCATAGGTTGAGTGTTGCTGGCTTTTCCTGTGCAGGATCCTAAGCTCAGTTTTAATGGCCTTTCCCGTGCTGAAGACCTGATTGACCAGCTCCATGATGGTGTGTGCGTTCTCTGGAAGCATTACTTCTTCAATCGTTCTTCCTGCCCATTTTACATCCTTCGGAAGCTCCTGATAATCATTTACCGATAGGATGTAGCCCTCTGAATTTACCGTCATGATAAGATCATCGGCATGTTCAAACACCGAGCGCCAACGGGCCTCGGATGAGGCCAACGCCTCCTGAGCCATCTTTCGACTCGTAACATCATTTCCAACAGCCTGATAGCCTAAAAGTGTGCCTGAATTCCCGTAAAAGGCAGTCACATTCCATTCCTGCCAAATCAGATTTCCATCCTCATCGTAGTTTCTAAGCTCCAAAATCCGATTTGATTCGCGCGCGCTGAGCAATTGCATTTCTCGCTCGCATTTTTCCAATTCAGAAGGTGGAAAAAGCGATGGAAACCGAATTTCCAATCCAGAATCTTTAAACTTGAAACATCGTATAAAGGCGTGGTTTCTGAAAATGACCTCTACCTGCGGATTTATCCTACAAATCATTTCAGATTGAGCCTCTACAATGCTCTGATAACGATGCTTAATCGTGTTCAGTTCGTTCGTAAGCTTATTGGTATCTGTGATATCGGCAACAGAAACCAAAACCAGCGATAAATCCTGTTCATGGCCAGGAAGCACGTTGAGATTGAACTGAACATCAACCACATCGCCATTAAGATTGACGAAGGATCCTTGCGCTTGAAAGTAAGTCTCACCCGCAGCCAATGCCGCAAATTCATCTACGAAAATGTTCTCAGATTCAGGAGCAAAATTTCGATGAATCTTCTTGATAAACTGTGCTTTATCTTCAACACCATTAATCATCAATGTGGCTCGGTTCACATTCTTGATGATAATGAGGTCGATACACTTTTCTAGCTGTTCAGGATTTGTGAGAAAATGATTTTTAATATCAGTAACGCCAGCTGCCTTTAGTTCATCGAGATAACTTTTCACATTCGAAAAATCTTCTTCCCAAAACGAAAATGGCGCATTGTCAAAAATGAACCTGTACTTCTCTTCAGACAATCGGGCCGTGGTTACATCGCGAGAAATGCCAATAAGCCCAATAACCTTGTCATTACCATCTAGCAATGGAGACTTGGTGGTGGAAAAAAAACTTCTAACCAAACCAAAATTGCCACGGTTCTCATACGTAACCGGCTTTCCAGTGCGAAAAATTTGTTGATCCGTTTCGATGAGCTGTCTTGTCGCAGCATTCCCAAGCAATTCAACATCCGTTCGGCCAATAATCTCATCAACCCGTTTACCAAAATAAGCAGCGCCAGCCTCGTTAATGGAAATGTATCTGCCCTTCAAATCCTTAGCATAAATGGAATCGGAAGCTCCCTGAACGATGCTATTGAGGAGTTCGTTTTCGCGTTGCAATAAGCGAATCTGTTCTTCAGGACGAATGGCAATGGTTTCCTTGGACATGATGGGTTTGAGCGAACTAAATTAGTTTTACCGCTTCAACTATCACCATCATTACATGAAAATCCGTGTTCTGCTATTCATTTCCATCCTTTTCATGCTGAGTTCGTGCATAATGATTAAGCCGCTCGAACTAGGCTCGGTGGTCTGTTGCGACATACAAAAGGCAATGAAGACGGAAACTGAAGTGGCTTTTGTGGTTGAGTTGCACAACCCGAACGATTTTCCCGTAAACGTAAAAAGCTATTGTTTGGATGTGCGCTTGAATGGAAACACGCTCGGAACAGCAGAATCAAAAGAACTTACCGAAATTCAGCCTAACAAAACATTAAGCAAATCCGTGACAATCAAGACTTCGACCCAAACTCTCTTGAGCGGAAGCTTGATGATGGGACTTGGTGCCTTGCTCAACAATGGAATGACCACGTTGGATGTGGAGATAGTAGGCTCGGTTGTAGGCAATGCCAAAGGGTTTTCAAAACGGGTGAGGATACGCGAAAAATATCCGCTGAAATTTAATCCTTAAAAACCCGCTCAACTCAAACCTTCAACACAGGCTTTTTATAAGCCGTTCTCCTATCATTTTAGGCCGTTTGAAATGCTTTTGTGGACGTTCTCTTTGATACAGTGGAACTTATCTGAGTGAAAATGGAACTTCTCAATCCCATTATTTGCCATTTGAAAAGCCCATTGCAAGCCGTTTGGAGTCTGTTTATACCCTACTGCAACGGAATGCAGACATTCTTCGGTTCCGTAAAAAACCGAAGCGCTTCCCAACCGCCTTCGCGGCCAACGCCTGACTGTTTCACACCACCAAACGGGGTTCTCAGGTCGCGA
>JBDNJH010000092.1:0-11099 GCA_041687875.1 Flavobacteriales bacterium
ACGGTATTCGATACAGGCGTACATTATCTGCCTGCGCTGGATGAAGGTCAAGCGCTTCACTCCTACTTCAAGTATTTCGGGCTGACCGAATCTGTGAAATGGAAAAAGATGGACAACCGCTTCGACCAGATTAGCTTTGATGATGGTTCGAAATTCCATCACGCCAGTTCGTGGAATGAATTTGAAAAAACCTTGCTTGCTGATTTTCCAGAAGAAGAAAAAGCTATTCGGAAATATGCAGAAACCATCCGCTCTGTTGTTAAGACTTTCCCCTTAGATGAATTGGTCTATAACGAGCACGACTTAACGAGTGACAACGTGCTTGATTTGAACGCCAAGGAATTCATTGATAGCCTGACCGAGAATAGAAAGCTACGAGCCGTCCTTGCTGGCTCCAATTTATTGTATGCTGGTTCGGCAGCTAAATGTCCGCTCTACGTGCATGCGCTTGTCACCAACGGTTATGTGCTAAGCGCTTACCGTTGTGTGGATGGAGGTTCGCAATTGGCGAAAGAGCTGGCAAAACGGATTCGTGCGAAAGGTGGAGCAGTTTTGAGAAGAAAAAAGGTTGTTTCCTTCGAATTGGATAATGGAGAACTGAGAGCCGTAACCACAGAAGATGGCAATCGATTTCAAGGCAAGAAATTCATTTCCAACATTCAACCACGAGTGTTGCTAAACATGATTGGAAAAGAGCATTTCAAACCTGCTTTTTACAATCGCATGCATAAGATACCGAACACACTTTCCTCCTTCACGGTCAATATCGTTTGTAAGCCTAACTCATTTCCATACCTGAATTACAACATCTATCATCATACAACCGATCATGTTTGGGCCAAACCAGATTATTCGGAAGCAGAATGGCCGTTGCAGTTCATGCTGAACACGCCAGCTTCATCGAAAACGGGGGAGTTTGCCGAAGGCATTTCTATCTTAAGTTATATGCGCTTTGACGAAGTGGAAAAATGGAAAGACAGTCACAAGACCATCGTTTCGCCCAGCGAACGACCTTCTGATTACGAACTATTTAAAGCAGACAGGACGGAGAAACTACTGGCTGCCGCTGAAAAGAGGTTTCCAACTATCAGAGATTGTATTCAAAGTGTTCATGCATCCACTCCACTCACTTACCGCGATTATATTGGTAGTGATGATGGCAACATGTATGGAACGGAAAAAGATTTTCGAAAAGGACTGACAAATTTCATCGCTCCGCAAACAAAAATCCCTAACCTTTGGCTCACGGGGCAATATTTGAACTTACATGGCATAATGGGTGTTACGGTCAGCTCCATCATTACGTGCAGTCAATTTTTAAATAAGAAAGAACTACTTGAACGAATAAAAGGAAGCAAATGAAACATTTCGATGTTCTAGTAATTGGTGCTGGCCCGTCTGGTACCGTTGCTGCATCTCACCTTATTGATCAAGGATACAGCGTGATGATTGTAGAAAAACAGGAATTTCCGCGCTACGTGATAGGCGAAAGTCTATTGCCGCTTAGCATGGAACATTTCGAAAAAACGGGGCTTCTTCCAGCCTTAAAGGAACAAAATTTCGAAGTGAAATCGGGAGCACTTTTCATTAAAGACGGTAAGGAGTTCCGCATTTCGTTTGACGACAATTTTACGCCAGGTTGGACTTGGGCTTGGCAAGTTCCGAGGCGGCAATTTGATAAGACCTTAGCCGATGCAACTGAGAAAAAAGGAGTGCAAATTATATATAAAAGCACGCTGAATAGCATTGATTTCAGCGACCCCAGCCTTGTAAAATACACGGTGGACAAGCCCAGTGGATTTGAAGATTTCAGTGCTAGTTTCGTTATCGATTCTAGCGGTTATGGAGGCGTTCTGACCAAGATGCTCGACATTCCAATGCACGTGTCGCCAACCAGCAATATGGCGGTCTACGCAAAACTGAATGACGACACGCGGGAGAAATATGCCACGCCCATGCAAATCTCGTTTGATGTTCTTGAAACCGACCTTTGGCTGTGGGTGATTCCCTTCCACAACGGCAACACATCGTTAGGTTTTGTTGGGAACAAAAAATATTTCGAGGGTTTTAAGAAAGAAGGCGCAGATATCACCGAAGAATTTCAGAAGATGTTCAATCGTTCTGCCAAGTTCAAAGAGCGTTTTCAAGGACGGAAACTGCTTTTTGAACCAAAAGTGCATGCCGATTATTCGCGTTCTTCAGACAAGTTTTTTGGCGACCGATATGTGCTCACAGGCAACACCACCGAATTCCTCGACCCCGTGTTTTCTTCTGGTGTAGCCTTCGCTACAGAATCAGGCTATGTAGCTGCGCAACTGGTGGCAAAGCAATTAAAGGGAGAGTCCGTTGATTGGCAGAAGGATTACGTTGAGCATTTGGAATATGGAATTGATGTATTCCGAACCTACGTGGGAGAACTAAAACATCAGGACATCGGCCAAATGCAGATGTATGCGAACTATTATGATCGGGAAATACGGCTGAAAGACGAAAACCGAACCATCGGAATAATCCTTTGTCAGAATAAAAGTGAGGCTGTGGTTGAATACACCTTACCCGAAGACAACGAACAGATTTTTGCTAGCAAATACAAAACCGTGCTTCCAAGCAAAGAAGACCTTCAACTACTACTGAATGAGTGAGCGTCAGAGACCCATCAAACCATCCTATGATGTCATCGTTATAGGTGCTGGAATAAGCGGCCTTACATCAGCCGCGCTTCTTAGCCGTGCTGGACTTTCTGTGGGCGTTTTTGAAATGGATACACGCCCAGGAGGTTATCTTGCGGGTTTCCGCAGAAAGGATTTTAGGTTTGATAGTGCCATTCACTGGCTCAATCAGTGTGGGCCGAGAGGATTGGTGACGCGGGTTTTCGATTTTATCGGAACCGATCATCCAACAGCCTTATCTCAACCGAACATCAAACGGTATCAGGGAGATAATTACGATTATCTCTTAACAGACAAGCCTGATGATCTGAAGGCAGAATTCATCCAACTTTTTCCTCACGAAAAAAAGGGAATTGAACGCTTTTTCAAGGATGCCAAGCAATTAGGAGCCGCATTTGATGGGTTGCCCGGATTCGCGCGCTCCTTAGAAACGATGGGATTCTTTGAGAAAATCATCTTCAATATGAAGCGATTGAAGTTTGCGTTGGTGTTTCTCAAACACATTCGATTTACGGGTGCTGAAGGAACGGTGAAAGGATTGAAACGCTATTTCAACGACCCCAAAATGCTGAAGATTTTTGGGTCTGAAGAAGAACTGCTTTCTGCCTTGGTGCCCATTGGCTGGGCATATTATGGCGATTATCAAAGTCCGCCAAAAGGCGGCAGCCAGGTGTTTCCTGAGTGGTTAGTTTATGCGATTGAAAAGATGGGCAACGATGTTTACTATCAATGCCGTGTTGAGAAAATTGAATTGGAAAATGGTCATGCGGTTGGCATTCAACTCAATCGGAAAGGAGAAAAATTCATCGTAAAAGCCAAGCACATCATTGCGGCTTGCGATGTGGAAGCTTTGTACGAACGCATGCTTCCCGAAACGGCCATTCCTAAGGAAGTAAAAGATAAACTACACAGCGCTCAACTCTATAGTTCAGCTGTAACTATTTCGTTGGGTATTAATTGTCCTGTTGAAGATCTGGGTTTGGATGATGCCATGCTTTTTATTGTGCGCGATGATGTGAAACGAACTGAGCACAATACGGGCAATCCGCACAAATGTGGCATCAGTATTCTAGCGCCATCTTTCCGAGATTCATCACTGGCTCCCGAAGGAAAAGGCACGATGACAATCTATTGCTACGCCACTTTCAATCAGGATGATAAGTGGAAAACGGAGGTAGATGCAAACGGAAAACTTGTTCGGGGCGAGGCTTACAAGAAATTCAAACAGGAGTTTGCAGATGTGCTGATTGATCGCGTTTCAGCGAAAATTGGCCACGATGTACGTTCGCACATTGAGTATTGTGACATCGCTACGCCAATCACACATTGGCGCTACACGGGCAACCGAGATGGCAGTTTGATGGGCGCACGACCTGGAAAAGCCAACATGCAAGCTGGAATTGCTGGACACCGAACTGCGGTCAAAAATCTATGGCTTGGTGGACATTGGGCCGAACTGGGGGGTGGTGTTCCTGTTGCCGTAAAATCTGGAATGAACGCCTCACTCCTAGTTATTAAGGAATTGAAACCGAAGGTTTACAAAGTACTCGCCCAATACGTTGACACGAACATCACGAAGGAAGAAGCAGACAAATCGGGCGTATTCCTAGACTATAACAATTCTTGGGTTCAGGAATTGACGCCTGCGGAGAAAAAGGCAGCCATATCATAGCTACACAGCAACAACTACCGTCACCCTGAACTTGTTTCAGGGTCTGATTAGATGCTGAATCCGCCTGAGGAGGACAGCATGACTCACCAATTGGCTGATGTTCAGGAAATAAATAAGTCCTAGAAAGGATACCCAATCGAGAAATTGACCACCACATTTTCTCCGAAACCAGCGCCTCGCCAAACCCCAACTGCATCTGTCCATTTTTCGGAGGAAGTATTCTGAGCAGCACGGAAAGGTGTGGCGAAATCAAATCGAATGACGATGAACTGAATATCCAATCGCAATCCGTATCCGAAACTCATGGCAATCTGTCGGTACCAGTCCTTGGTGAACTCGCCTCCCGGAAGTGCTTCATTCTTTCTTGCTAGCCAGATGTTTCCCATATCAACAAAGGCAGCCCCTTTCAGAATATTGTAGATGGGATGGCGGAACTCTGTGTTCAGTTCAATCTTAATGTCTCCCGATTGATCAAAAAATGCGCTTCCTGAATTGCCTGAATTGTAGCTTCCTGGCCCCAACGACCTCACCTGAAAACCACGAATGCTATTGGGTCCTCCAGCAAAATACTGCTTGATGTATGGCAACGTGGATGAATTGCCGTAAGGAAAACTCCAACCTGTGAACAGCCGTGTGACCCATTGGCTTTCGCGACCAATCCGTACATAGTGTCTGAAATCAATATCGCCCTTGACATACTGAGCATAAGGCAGACCAACAATTTCGCCTTTCTCCTTGGCCAAAGATTGAATGCCGCCAATGAGGTTTCCCGCCACATCTGCCGTGAATTTGAAGAGAAAACGGTGCTTCTTTTGCACTTCGCCAAGCTGACTGTACTGGAAAGTATAGGAGGTACCAGGAATGAACTGGTCCTGAAAACTCTGCGCCAGAAAACTGTTGCCTGCCAAGATGGCGTCAAATTGGGGCGTTGTGGCGAACACGTTGGAATAAATGACATCAATGGGGTTGAGTTGCTGCGTTATGTACCGATTGGTATTCCAACTGAAGCCGTATTCAAACTGAAAGGAAAGTAGGTTATAATATTGTGCACGACTGATGAGACTGGTGTTGAATCCGAATCTGGTCTTAGGCACCGAATAGCCTCCCGCACTTCTGATCTTCACGGGAAACACCCTCGGAATGGTGAGGCCGAACAGGAGTTTGAACTGGAAAGAACTCAGACCTTTGGTTGAACCCTTGATGATCTGCGTTTCATAACTAGCGTTCCCTCCCACTTCAAAGATCTCTCCACCCTTGAAAAGGTTCCTATTGGTGAAAGAAGCGATGAGCGCGGGGCCCGCAAAATTGGTTGACTTGGTGTAGCCCTGCACTTCCATCTGCAAAGTGTGTTTTTTATAGGGTGTGAGCTGAATGGTGGCATTCAAAAGCGGTATCGTATCCGTACTCGTAGTGTCGGTGTGATAACGGATGCTGACATACTGAAAACCGCCCATGGATGCCAGTTTTCTGGTGGTAGACACCCGTGTGCGCTGACTGAAAAGGTAGCCTTTGCGGAAGGTGATGTAATCCATGAGATGTTTGGGTTTGAACCTCCGCTTTCCCTCAATGAAACGGATTCCTTCCAACATGATGGTATCGCCACGGATGGTGTCAGCATTATCAATACTATAGTCGGTATAGACCGTGATGTCGTTGATGCGATAGCGTTGTTTAGCTTCCTGCGGCATTGTTTCCTTTACCTGGAGATAGAGGTCGAAACGCTTGTCTTTGTAGTGATTCGTATCAGAAATAAAGTTGAGGTAATCCGCGTTGAAATGGTAATATCCATCATCTTTCAGGTATTCATCGATACGAACACGCTCCTTCTTCATAATGTCCGTATCGAATCTTGTCCCCGTTTTGATGACGGAATCCTTCAACGCGGTTCGCAAGGAATCGATGGCAGTTGAATCGGGGATGTACGTAAATGTTTGAACATAATAAGGATCAGGCACTGAAATGCGGTAGACCATTGAGCCGGTCCGCTCGCTCTCCTGCCTTTCGGAAGTTACTTCAGCCCCAAAAAAGCCTTTGTTCTCCAATCTGTTAATGAGGATCTTTTCGTTTCGGACGGCATCAACATCGCTCATGTACACGGCCTCCTGACCAAACCTTGTATCCAACTTCTTTAGTAGTTTTTTACCGACCTTCTGTTGCGCCTTAAAATGCAGCCACACGCCAAACCTTCCGCCCAATATCTTGGTGTTAGGTTCTGGACTGACCACTTTTTCCAACTCAAATTTGAGGTCTTTCCTTCCGCCTTCCACACGTCCCACACTCGTAATCTTGAGCTTGGCACCCGTATAGTATTTCTCTCCCTCTGGCACGTGTTTCCATGTGTTGCATGAAGCAAAAATGAAGCTAAAAAGCACCAGTCCGAATCCGATATGTAAGCGGTTTCTCATGGTTTTTTGTCCTCTTTCTTTTCGTCACCGTTCTCCTCGCTATCCTCTTCACTCTCCTCATCATCCTCTACAGGCTCTTCCTTTTTCGGAATTTTCGCAAAAAGTTCCTGCCAACTATTGTAGCTCTTGTTGAACAGCACCGAAAGTCCTGTTGCAACCACCTGTCCTTGCACAAGGTCCTGATACTCGTTCTTCCTGAACGCCTTGAGTCGGTATTGCCCTTCCTCTGTGAGAAGGTATTCCAAACTGAGGTCGCCCAGAATATCATTTACGCCATAGCTTTTGTTCTGACCTTCCACATCCACCTGCCCTCCTACCTGCACCACCAGCCTATCATTGAAAAGTGCCTTTCTCACGTTGAGACCAAGCTCCGTTTTTCCTTGAGCCGAGCCACTTTGATAATCGGTGTAACTGTTGATGTCGAAATTGATCTCCACTCCCTTCAGGTATTTGGCACTATAGGCATTGAGTTGTCCCGAAAGGAGTTTACTTACACTGGATCGGGCAACCCGCTCGGTTCCCGAACCATCGCCCTGATCAAAGCTCTGAGGCAAAAATCTGTTGAGAACGATGAGTGAGAAAACCTGTTTCTCCAGTTCGGACTGGGTGTTGTTCAATTGTTTCACACGTTTGTATACATTTCCATCCAAGGCTTGCCGCGCACTTTCTGGCATATCAATTCCGAAAGATATTTCGGGTTTCAACAATTGTCCGTCAATGTTCAGCATCACTTCAAACGGCAAAGCCTGTCTGTAGCGTGTCTGTGTGGCAGCATCGCTCTGTGCCAGTTGATCGGCCATAAGATCGCTGGCCGAGACCTTCACGTCATATTTGGCCGAAAGGTCGAGTTGACCTTCCAGCGGATCACCGCTCCAGACGATCCTACTGCCCGATACCAGTTCAAATTTACGTCTGGCAAGACCGTAGAATTTCAGGTCGTAACTACCGCTCACTATCTCATAATTTCCCGAAAGTGTGATGATGCCGTTGGGCGTAACCTCCACATTCAGTTTGGCCTCGCCTTGTATCTGAATATTATCTCCCGAACGCTCATCAATGATGATTTTAAACTCGGTTTCACGGTCAATCTCCAAATAACCGATAAGGTCTATGCCATTGAAAAGTGGCGTTTCAACTTTCTGGTCAGGCTCAAGAATTGATTTGAGCGTATCCTTCATGTTCTCGAACCGCACCAGCCCTTTGCGTTCCTCAATGGCAGCACGCGATTCGGGCACGATGAATGTGACATCTGTGCCTTTTCTCAGCTTGGCATTGGCCTTCACCCGTGGCAAACTGAGCGAACCCTTTACATCAACATCCAGATCGATGAATGCTTTTCCATAAAAAAGCTCGCTGTCATCGCGCGTGGAGTTGAGCGGCTGAAAATTGGTTGCCGTTATCTTCAGGTCAAACTCAGGATCTAGAATTTTCGCTGTTTTAACTGTTCCGTTTATGGAAAGTTTGTTACCGTCCTTGTCCCGAATATCAAAGTCTTTGAGCACCAGACCTTCATTGTCAATATTGATCCTATCGTTCGGTAATTTAAGGGGCGCATTGAGCTGTGCAAGCGTTAAAGCGGTGTTCTCAAAGGCCAGATAGCCCTTGTATTTCAGATCGTTGATCTTCCCGCTGATGGTGCTATGCGCCTGAATGCTTCCGCTTGCATCTGCAATCTGTCCCTGTGCAAACTTCTCAACCAATTTGATGTCCAGTCGGTTAAGGTCCAAGGCGAAATCAATCGCCAGTTCATCTTCTGTCAGAAGTGCACCCTTCACCATGAGGTCAATGGCTTTTCCTTTCAGAGATAGGTTGATGTCGTAGGCATTCGGTCTTTTATTGTTGGCAAGCAGTTTGAGGGTTCCAACGTCCATTCCCAGGGCATTGATGCGGTCGATGGTAAGGTCGGCTTCAATGCCAAGTGTCTTGTTCAGGTTCACGAGCCGCACCGTTCCGTTAATTATTCCTCCAAAAAGGCTGTCGTTGTTGTTGACAATGGTGGTCAGGGACGAAAGCTCAAAGCCCTTGACACTCACCTTCAGGCCATTCTTGCCACCATCTTTCAGGTTGTCGATTCGCAGCGATTGTGCCGCCTGACTAAGCTGCACAGAACGAAAAACCATCCCATCATCAGCCATCGTAATGAGGTTATCAGCAGGAATAGACCATTTTTCGCCATTGAGGACGAACCCGTCAGGCGCAAGGTGAAATTCGGTGTTGGACTTACTCACATCTATCTCCACTCCGATTGCCGCCAGCGGATTCTCAGTAGAATCGCTGATGGCCAACGCAACTGACATAACCTTATTCTGGAAACCGAAATCCACCTTTGTCCTATGGATATCAACGGGCCCACCGCGAAGGCTGCGGAAGGCCAAAGCCCCGTTCAAAACCTCACCATTTGCAGACGCGTTCATTCCCAAACTATCGAGCGTGTAATCAGCATAAACTATCTTGGGGGCAGAGAGATTAAGGGAAAGCGTGTTATCCTTTGGATGGAATTCGAGGTCAATCCGAATGGAATCCATCTGTTCGAGTTTCGGCAGCAGGGCCTCGGTCAGCACCCGCGAGTTGTTGATGGTGAAATGGGCCGCCACATCCAACGAATCGTTCATGATCCCAGCACGGAGCGAATCAGCACTCATCAGCTTTTTCACATAGTTGGTAAGGGGACCGATGAGCGTATCCAACGAGGTGTTTGCCTTCACGCTTCCGTTCACTATTTCCGAACTGATGCGTAGATCGGTGCTGTTCTTGGCGTTGTTCAGGCTGATGTTCACGGGTTTCAAACGATAGACCTCGGCACCTTTCACAATAATTCCATTTTCCATGGAAAGCGAGGTCTCAAAATTGTCCAACGGCCCTGCATACGATGCATTCACCGTTGCCCCAAACTTCATTTTCTGTGCACTCAGTCCCAACTCATAAACATCTATTCCTGTAAGATTGAGCTTCAGGTCTGCCGATGGGTTAACCGTGTCGAGCAGCGCATTTACCAACAGGTCAAAATCGAGGTTCTCATCCGTGTGTTCCACTTTGAGGTTCGCCTTTTGGTTGGCTGCCGCAATGGTCAGTTTCAGGTTTGAATAATCGTAACGTTTGAATTTCAATTGCTGGAACTCAATGGAAACATCGGCCACCAGCGTTTCTATCGTCTTGCCAGCGGCATCAAAATCGAGCGTCAGCGAAACAGGTTCCAGATCAGGCACAGCGGCCAATTTGTTCACGTTCAGTTCTGTCAACTCCAACTTGCCTTTGGCACTAGGATGCTGCGACAAAAGGTCTTTGGCGGTTGCATCTAATTTGAGGTCGCCCGCAGTTGTTTTCAGGTTGAGTTTGGCCAAAAGTTCCTTCACGCCACCCGAAACCGTTGCCTGTAGATTGATGCTATCGGGAATGGACGTGGTCTTTTCCGCTTTCATGAAAACCGCCAGATCTTTTCGGGTGAGCGAAAGGTTGAGGTCTGGAATATCCACAGTGATCTTGCTTGTATCGGGCAATCCCTTTATTGTTCCGCTAAGGGAAAGTTGAAGCCCCGCCAAGGCTGAAAGTCGGAGATTGGAAATGCTGATGTCCTCCATTTTCCCAGAAATAAAACCGCTCAATTTTATCGGGTGGGCAGAAATTTTACGCAGCAGTGTATCTTTCTTAAGTTGCGTGGCAAAGAAATACGCATCTTCTATGGAGAGGTCGGCCTCGGCCAAATCGAGTTCAAAACTAGCCTTCAGCGGATTGGAAATAAGTTCCCCCAAACTGGCAAATTTCGCCTTCACTTCTGTGGTTATGTGATTGTATGGTGTGGTAAGATTCAGCCCCGAAATGGTTGCACCCTTATCATCCGCTTCCAGTTTAAAAGCCAGTTCTTTCAGTTCAAAACCTGATTTTTCGCTCAAGGTGAGCTGATTGAAGGTCAGCGAAGCCTTCTTGTCTCCAAACTCCACATCCTCAATGGAAAAACCGAGGCCGAGGATGCGCATATCCATCGGGTTAAACTGCCCTGGAGTTTCCTTCGGCTTGCCAATTTTAAGATCGACAGAGTTGTTCTCAAATTCCAAGGATTTGGCGGCAATTTTCCAATCAGGCCACTCAAACGGATTGGGTTCCGAATCGGCAATCGAATCCTTCTTATCACCTTGTGGCAGATGCGCCATCATGGCCGTGTTCTTCAATATCAGTTCCTTCACCTCAATGATCTGCTCATTGAGGTTCACCTCTGCCTTCGTTATGGTGAGAATATCCAGATTGATGCCCGTAAAAAGGCTATCAGCAGGGGCCGAATAGATCAATTTGATGTTGTTCAAAGCAAGCTCTTTCACCCAGAAATAAGGCAATTTCGAAGCGGTAGAATCATCCTCG